>CAYNQP010000005.1:0-23336 GCA_964399325.1 uncultured Pirellulales bacterium | reverse complement strand
AGTAAACCGGCGTGGCGAAGAGGATGTTGAGCGCCCCCCAGATGCCCGCGGCCCCGTTCGTGGTGGTGGTCGTCGTCACCGAGACGGCGCTGTCTGACGAGGTCGCCTGGCCGAACGCGGCAAATGTCTGGATCAGCTTACCGAACCGCCGGCCCGCCAGGAAGTAATCCTCCTGGTTCTTGATCCGGCGCATCGACCAGAAGCCGATCCCCAAAATCACGCTGAAATAGGCCAGGATCACCACGATGTCGATTACGGACAGTCCGAACACTTACTTCTCCTTCGTTTGCTTTCTCCCCTGAGGTCTCCGGTATGCTCACGGCTGATTTGAGATCAGCCGCGCCGTCTTCAGTCCCAGAGTCCCTCTTCGATCTTCACTTTCGTTCCGGCGTCGGCCGCGTCCCGCGCGCACAGGCAGGCGTGCGTCAGCATGAAGGCGTCGCGCGCGGTCAACTCAGGCTCGTATTCCGCCTTCCCCTCAAGCGACAGCAGGAAGTTGCGGAACATCTTGCGGCGCTCCGCCACGGGAACATCGACGGGTCCTCCGCCTTCGATCATCACGCGGCATGTCCCCTGGCTGGCGTTGGCTTCGAGGACGCCCTTGGCGCCGACGATCCGCACCCAGTCGTCGCCGTGCGTCGGCGCCGAGGACGGGCGAAACAGATCGACACTGACCGTCGCGTGGGCGCCGTTGCTCATTTCCAGAAGCAGCGCACAATTGTCTTCGCAATCCTTGTGCGTTGGATGGGCCAGGTTGCTCTGCATCGCCATCACGGTGCGAAAGCCGACGCCCGTGATGAAATGGATGAAATCCAAGGCGTGAATGCCCACCCAGCCAATGGTCCCGCCGTAGGTATCACGGTGGGCAAACCAATCGGGGCGCGTGCCCCACTTGTAGCTCTTGCGCCCGTTGGCCAGGACCACGTCGCCGATGTCCCCGCGGCGATAGATGTCGTGCGCCGTGATGAAGGCCCCTTCCGAGCGCATCGAGTGCATCGCGAAGAGCTGCACGCCGTTGGTCTTGACAGCCTCGTGCAGGTCTCTGAGCGATGCATGTGTCAGGGCCAGGGGTTTCTCGCAGATCAAGTGACAGCCTGCCTCTGCCGCGGCGATGGCAATTCTCCCCGTCCGGTCCAGTCGAGTGCTAATGACCGCTACGTCGGGCTTCACGTCGGCCAGCATGGTGCGCCAGTCGTCGAAACGCCGCATCCGGTCATTGTGAATCTTGTGATTCGTCACCGTGGTGGGCGGCTCGTCGGCCAATGCAGGGGCAAACGCGACCAACTCCGCCTCGGCCATTCCGAGCATTTCATCGAAGACAAATACCGAATGGCCAAACCCCCCGATGCTCACAACCTTCAATACGCCCATCGTCTCTCCTGATTGACCGCCGGCCCGGTCTGCGCCGCTCAGACACTTCTCGGAAAGACCGTGTGCAGATATTCCGCATCATACCGGCAGCTTTCCTCAACGCCAAGTGGCATCGCGGTCCCTTCCATGACAAACCAGCCGCGATAGCCTATGGCGTCCATCGCCTCACGCATAGCGATACCGGCCACCCGGCCTTTGGGTACGGGCGAATAATCATTCGCCCCTACGCTTTGAGACCCTTCAGGCCGGCGTCGAGCTTCTCGTTCTTGGCAAGGAGTTCCGCCCAAGTGACCATTCGCTGTTCGTAGGCGGCGGTCCGACCCAGAACGGTGACCAGATTGCTCTGCACACTGGGCTCGATGGTCGGATTGTCGAAGTTGCCGGCCGTGATGCTCTCGTGGAAGGTCTTGATGTTGGCCACCGCACCTTCCTCGTAGATGCCGGGAGACCTGCCGCCGCGATAGAAGCTCTTGCCGCGAATCAGGACCTGGCCGCCGTACTCCGTCTCCAGGACGCCCTGGTCGCCAAACATGCGATTGCGAATGCCCTCAGGCTGGGTGCCGTGGCCCTCGAACTGGCGGGAGCTGAAAGTGACACCGACGTTGTCGGGATACTGGAACAGCACGCTGAACGTGTCATAGCAGGTCCCTACAGGCCGCACCTTACGGCCACCCGTGCCGACGGCGCACACCGGCGGCCGACCCATGATCCAGTTCATCACGTCGAGCGTGTGGATGTTCTGCTCGGTGATGATGTCGCCCGAAAGGACCTTGTCCAGGCCCCAGGCACGGAGCCGATTCTCGGCATTCTGCGGGTCCGCCTTCCAGGTTTCGTACATGCGGCCGAAGGGGTCTCCCGCGTGATAGCTCGACTCGCCGAAAGCGAAGTTGCCGAGGGCTTGGGCCTCGTGGACGCGACGCAGGGCCTCCATGTAGTACGGGTCGGCGCGGGTCTGGAAATCCACGAGGAAGCAGCGCTTCTTGCCCGAGGCCCGCTTGCCGCTGGCGCCGATGCTGAGGCACCCCGGGGTATCGACCGCGATGGGCTTGGCGAGATAGACGTGTTTGCCCGCATCGACGGCGGCCGCGGCCTGCTCCGGATGGAAATAGGGCGGGCTTTCAATCGCCACGGCGTCCACCTGCTCGATGAGCTTCTTGTAGCCCGACAGACCCGTGTGCCGATGCGAGGAGGGAATGTTGAATTTGTCGCCAACGTTGTTCGTCCTGTCTTTGAAGTAGTCGGCGACGGCTACGAGATTATATCCACCGTGCTTGGCGAACAAGTCGGCGATCCAGCTTCCCCGGCCCCCGCAACCGATGAGTCCAAGGTTGATCTTCGAACCGACGGCGTACGTGCGGACCGCACAAGGCGCCACCAGAACAAACGACGCGGCGGCGCCCGCCATGAAGCGGCGCCGGCTCAGGAGCGGCTTCTTCTCACGAGTCTCAGCAGGGTCGTGTGTCTGTGACATGGCGTGGTCCTCCATCTCAGTCGAATGCTTCGCATTGCTTGACGATTGCATTCGTGGCTGCAATCACTGATCGCCCAGACACACCCCAACGTGGCGTGCGGCCTGGACCCAGGGGTGGTCCGGTGTGACGAGTTTCTTCTTGCCCGCGACGTCCGCCAGCGGAACGGCTTCGAAGCCTCGTCCGCGTGCCGCGACCATGACACCGTAGGTTTCTTTGCTCAGGACCTCGGCGCACGCCGTCCCCAGGCGCGTCGCGAGGATGCGGTCGGCCGCCGATGGCGTCCCGCCCCGCTGCAGATGGCCCAGAATGGTCAGACGCGACTCGAGGCCGGTCAACTCCTCAAGCCGATGCGTCAGTTCCACGGTGTGGTTGACATGCTCGGCGTGGAACGTGCCAAGCTTGGCGGAGGCCGCTTTCTTGTCCGCCTTCTTCTCGGCCCGCTCCTTGGCGGCAACCAGTTTCGCCACAGTTTTCGCCTGGGGCTGGGACATGGCGCCCTCAGCCACCGCCACGATGCTAAAGGTCTTGCCCGAGCGCGTCCGGCGGTCGATCGCCTTGGCCACGACCTCGACGTCGTAGGGGATCTCCGGAATCAGGATCACGTCGGCCCCACCGGCAATGCCCCCGCCGAGCGCCAGCCAGCCCGCGCGGTGGCCCATGACTTCGACCACAATCACCCTCTGGTGACTCATCGCCGTCGAATGCAGCCGGTCGACTGCCTCCGTGACGATATTCAGCGCCGTGTCGAAACCAAAGGTGACATCGGTCAGAGCCACATCGTTGTCGATCGTCTTGGGCAACGTCACAACGTTGAGCCCCGCTTGCTTGAGCTTCAGGGCGTTCTTCTGGGTGCCGCCTCCCCCGATGCAGACCAGAGCACTGAGTTCATGACCTTGGTAGGTTGCGACCGCCGCGGCGGTCATGTCCTGAATCTTGCCGTCCACGGGCATCCGGTGGGGCTTGTCCCGGCTGGTCCCGAGAATCGTCCCTCCGTCGGTCAGAATGCCGGAGAGGACTTCGCGGGTCAGTTCGACCGTGTGATCCTGGACCAGGCCGCGAAATCCGTCCCGAAATCCGATGCACTGCATGTCGAAGCAGTTGCGTGCGGCCCGCGCCACGCCGCGAATGGCCGCATTGAGTCCCGGGCAGTCGCCCCCGCTGGTCAGAATACCTATCCGTTCCTTCATGTGCGTCACGCTCCATTAAAGCCAAGTTGCCAGTGTTCATCGCCCCGGGGTTGCGCCGGCAGGGCCGGGCCTGCATTATAGCAGATCGCTCCCCAGGCGAAAGCCGCAGGCTGCCCCGCCCTCACAATTTGCCAGGACCACGACTTTTTCTACCCACACGCCGGTGCGCAACCAGGTATCCTTGCATCTCTGTCAGTGAAGGTTGAACGTCGAGGTCTCGAACGCTGCCGCAGGAGAGTCGTTGAAGAACCGTCAGGACATCGTGCTCGATTTGCTGGAACGGCATGGTAGGAGTCTGCATCGGCTGTTGGCCCGGTTCACGCGGTGCGAACACGCCACCGGCGACCTCATGCAGGAACTGTTCCTGAGACTGAGTCAGTCCGAAGGCACAGCCAAGGCGCGCGACTTGTATGCCTATGCCTGGAGGACCGCCACGAACCTGGCGTTCGAATGGCGTCGGCGGCAGAGGATCAAGCTGAACCGGATGGACGAAAAAGAACCGCTGGATGAATCCCGCCTTCCCGCCCTCGGACGGATGATCCGAGACGAACAGATCGAGCGGCTCCTGGAGGCAACGTCGAGGCTCGATGAGCTGGCTCGCAACGTGGTCATCATGCGTTTTATCGAGCAAGAGTCGTATGAACAGATCGCCGAGCGCCTGGGCAAGAACCCTGCGTATCTGCGGTCACTGTGCTCCAAGTCTCTGGCACGTCTGAGGGACATCCTTTCCGAAAGGAACTCCGCACGCGGATCGGGAGTGGCATCATGAACGACATGAACGACGAAGACATCATCCGCTGCTTCGCCGATATCGCCAGGTACGACCCTTCTGAGGAAGTCGTCGAAACAGATATCTCTCGGGTTCGAGAGACGCTGACCAGCGGCGCTGTAAGACTGCAGCGAAAGCCGATATGGAGAACGATCCTGGCCAACAAGTGGACCCGCTTCAGTACCGGGGCCGCTGTCGTCATCGTGGCCTTCTCCGTTGCCGTCAGCCTGTTCTCCAATCCAAGACTCGAAGCCGCGGAAGTCTTGGCCCAGGTCGCTAAGAACATGGAGAAGCTCACGTGGCTGAAATCTGTGACGGAACAATACGTCCCCGACCAGAATGAACCTGTGGGCATCACCAAGCACTGGATAGACGTGGAGAACAAGCGCGTCTACGCCATCTACGACGATAAGTACATCCATTTGATGGACTATGGCTGGGGCGAATGGAGCATCTATCGTCCTGATACGAACGACATGATCGTCAAGCCTCTCGCCGGCAAGTGGATTTCCCCCGAGACACAGGTAGAAGAGTATATCGCGAAGCTCAAAGGCGAAGGAATCCAAGTCAGGCAAAGCGAGCAAACAGATCACGACCGGAAGGTCATGACGTTGGAATTCGCAGAGAGGCTCAACGACATGGGCCCCGAAGCATCGATCACGAACACGATGATGAATGGCCGGGCCGTCAAGACGATACGATACAACATCGTCATTGATCGCAAGAGACTTGGATTGCGTTCGGCACTGACGTACGTGGACCGGGCCGGGAAGGTGATTGCCATTCACCGATCCCAAGCTGAACCCATCGCCACCGGACCATCGGATATCTACGAACTTGGAGTCCCGCGAGACGTCACCATCGTCAATAAGGTGCCGAGCCGGGCCGTTAAGACCGTTCGCCAGAAGATCGCCGACAAGGCAACGCAGTTCCTGAACGAATACATCGCCGTCATCACGGAAGCCGACGCGAAGAACGACCGGGAAGACGTCCGTGAGGCGTTCGTGGTCTTCTGCCAGGGCAAGAAGGTCAGGGTGGACGTATATCGCAAGAAATACAGTGTTCGCGATACGCTGACCGGGCGATATCGTATGGCACTGGAGCCATCGTTGCGCTACGTGAGCCCCTTCTGGCCCGATGAAGGTGAGCATGCCATCAGCAGCGTGCGTCTCTACGACGGGCTCTGGCAGTATGTCTTGAATGCACAGGTGGACAGACTCATCGCCCGCGAGAAGCAGCGACGCTCCACTGGCGACCTGTACAGTGACGACGACATCAACGACTTCGCTTGGCGCCGTCTAGGGTGGCTCGAAGAGCCCGAGCACATGTGCGAGGACGCGTATGCGCAAGAGAATGGACTGATCGCGATGGAATTGACGGCCCAGGCCCTTGGTTCTCAGTTGCCCAAGCGACTTGTCTTGTACGTCGACCCGGAGAAGGACTACGTCTGCGATCGATACATCGAGCAACAGCTTCTCGACGCTCCGTGGCAACAGGACAAGACTTGGCTTGAGGGCGTTGGCAACAAGAGGTCGCTGACAGAGGAAGTGCGAGATACACGAGTGGCCGAATACGGTCGCACCGAGAGCGGTCAGTGGTATCCCAAGGTTATCAGAGAGACCGGATATAGACAGGAATACGGCCAAACGAAAACCGACATAGACAGGGTCATCCGTATCCATCTCGTAGCCGAGCACCCACAGTTCCCCGACGGCATCTTCGACCCGAACAGGCTGCCGAACGACAAGCCGCAGCCGTGAACCAAGCCTGAGAAATCACCGCCACGGCCACAGGCGCGGGCCAAATGCGGCCTGATTCGCACGAAATGCCCGCGCTTGCAGCGCACTTCGGCTCTCATCGTCCGTTACCGGAACGCCTCCCGGTGCCTTCTACATCATAGACAGGACAATGGTTGTATTCTTCAGCAGCCTTCAACCCTATGACGGAGGTTCCTACGATGGCAAAGAGACGGTCTATCCTTAGCTGGGGGGCGGGGGCAAACCATCGCCCAATGCACGGTGCGTACGGTGTCCGAGGCATCTCATGGAAACACCTGCTCGTCGGCCTGGGGGCCGCGAATCTGGTGCTTTGCTGGGCCGCAGCGAGCACGTTCGGAAATACGGGACCGGGCATCGGAATCAAGGTGGGTGCGCAAACGCTCGACAGTCCCGTCACCGGAGACAAAACCACACAGGCTCGCTTCGAGTTGGAGGTTTCCAGTGCCCTGCTCGCCGACGAGCACATCGACTTCTCTCTAGCCGTGGGCGGATCGCTGCTGGGCACGTCGGAGTTCGAGGACGTGTACTATGACGGAGGCGTGCTTTACGAGGATTATTACTCCGACAGCTTCTCGGTCATCGATGTCCGTCTGGCAGCGCGTTTCTATCCGTTCGGCGGTAATGCGCCAATCCGACCTCACATCGGGGGCGGCCTGGGGTATTACTGGTTTCTCGACTCCTGGGAGGATGACTACTACGCCACGATGGAAGACCCCTTGTTCCCCGGCACATTCATTACGTTCGCCGACCACGCCGAGCACATCGATACGGTGGCCCAGGGACTCTTTCCCTTTGTCACGGCCGGTCTGACGGTACCCGTTAACTCGAATATCGAGTTGCTCTTCGAGTTCGAGTATGATTTCGCGAAAGGGGATTCCGGCCTCGACCTGGGCGGGCCGATCTACATGTTCGGCGCGCGATTGCGCTTCTAGGACGCGAGTACCAGCCAGGGCACCTGCCCTGCTGGACACGATGCGCTCCCCGTCCTTGGGGGAACTGCCGTCAGATAATAGACAAGACCGTCACCCAGTTAATGGTGATGGCCTTGTCTTGTGCTGTCCCCTTCTGGGAAAGCGACCTATAGGGAGGGAAGTACTATTCGTGCCAAAGCCCCAGTCCCGCCAGGGCCGCGAAGCGATCGTCGGCAAGTCTCAACGTGTGGGCAAAGGTCTTCTTGAGCTTTCTCTCCGGGCCACAGAGCACAAGCTGATGCCCGCAAGAACTCAACGCGCCATTCAGCTCCAGCAATTGTCGGTGGCTCGAGCAGCTCATACGCCCGACCATTGAGCAGTCAACGACGACGTCACAGTCGTCTCGGTCGCCCACTAGTGCTGCCACGTCCGCAAGTTCGTCAGCCGTGCCCGGTTCACCCGGCAGGCTCACAAGGATGATGTTTTCGGACCAGTTCTCGATACACATGCCCGGTCTCCTTGCCACTGCGATTCGTTCGCGTCTATCATCGAACGCAGGACAGAGCCCATTCCCTGCCAGTCCCTATCATGCGGCCATCCACGCGTACAAGCCTTAGACCTCTATGGAGCTAGTGCTGCTATTCCTGCTTATCGCCCGTTGGACATGAATAGGATTAGAGTCATTGGCTCGGTGGCATGGCAAAACGCTTCATGGCAGAAGAATTTGGTGGCCCGGCACCCGCAGAGGCGGGGATATCAGCGCGTCGGCCCCATGGATTCAACCAGTCGCCTGCAAAGCTTGAGGCGTTCCTCGATGGCGTCGGTGAGTGAAGGGTTGTCGACCGCCTGAGCCAGAACGAGCGCCCGTTCTTCATGGGCGAGGGCCTCTCTGAAAGCACGCCCCTGCAAATAATAGTCGGCCAACAAATGGTGCAGAGTCGGAGACGTATCCACACTGGGTCTAAGCTTCATAGCCGCGATGAAGTGTGCAGCCGACTCCAAAGGGTTCCCGAGTTCGGCCAGCGCCACGGCCAGTCCATAGTGAGCCTCCGCATGATTGGGATCCAGGGCCACCGCCTGGGACAAATAGGGCTTGGCCTCCTGGGGCCGTCCCTGCGCGAGGAGGGCCCACCCCAGGCTGAACCGCATACGTACCGGGCTGTACTGCACATCGAAACCCTCGGGCATGCCCTGGACCGCGATGGAGAGATGCTCGATGGCGGAGTCGAATTCCCCGCGGTGCAGTAGCGCCATGCCCAGGTCATGGTGCGTGCGAGGATCGCGCGGGTCCAACGCCAGGGCCGTCCGTAGATGGCTCATGCCCTCGTCGAGGCGTCCCTTAGCGTTGTAAAGGAGGAATCCCAATCTTCGATGCACCCACGCGTTCTTGGGATTGAGCTCCAGCGCCTTGCCATACTCCCGTATGGCCCCGTCGGCGTCTCCGTATCGGAAGAACGCATCGCCCGCACGCGTGAAGGAGTAGTCATCCAGAAACTGCTCGCGAATCTTCTTCATGGCACCGGGGGCCACATTGACAAACTCAGGAATATTCGCCGCCCGGTCGGCAGATGTCAGACGAGATAGTACGATCGCAGGGCTGCTGCCACCGGCCTCGTCGAAGTGCGTTAGAAACAGTTGGGTGTAGTCTGAATTGGCTTTCGAGGAGAAGACGAGCCACTTACCGTTGGGCGAGAAGCTATGCCATGAGTTCATACGGCCCGTGTTGCACTGGAGCCTTCGCGCAACGCCCCCCTCGGCCGGAATGACATAGAGCTCGCTGTCCGGCTGGAGCAGCATGTAGCTCTTGGCCTTGCAGAAGACGATCCATTGGCCGTCCGGCGAATACTTGGCGAAGTAGTTGCTCATCCCGTCGCCGGACGCCCCCGCGAGGGGTTCGGCCGTACCCCCGCGCCCGTCGTTGAACGGGATCCGATACAGATCAAAGAGGAAAAGCTTGCCCTCCTCCAGAAACTCGGCGCAATCCGCCGGGCTCAGCAGGACCTTGTCCTTTTCCTGGGCGGCCTTGAGCTCATAGGTCTTGCTTCTGGCAAAGACAATGTGCGTGCCGTCCGGGCTCCAGCTCGGATTGCTCTGCACGTACTGCGGGTCATCCGCACCCGGCAGCGCGAAGAACCGGCCCGTTTGTCGGTCATAAACGCACAGGATTCCCTTGATAGGAAAGAAAAGCTGCGAAAAGGCCAAACCCGGTTTCGGCACGAAGACCGATTTGTCCTTTACCGTACTGATAACGTACCGGCCGTCCGGCGAGATTTGCGAGAGCAACCCGAAGGTCTGTTCGCCGTCCTCCTTGCGATAGTCGTTCCAGGTGATGATGTCGCTCGTCGCCAGGACTATCTCTTCCGCGACCCGCGTCATCACATAGGAACCCTTGCTGTTGGCATAGTCCACATCCATAGCGAGGACACTCGCGTCCCTGGGGAAGGAGTGACAGTTGCCACAGACCGGCATGTTCTCCAGCACCACCGGGGGCATGGTCTCCGACGAGATGGAGCCAAGACGCCAGCGGATCTTCGAGGGGTCTTTTACGGCCTCGATAAAGGGCAAGTTCACCTCGCGATAAAACAGTGATGCACCAACCTCGTCCCGCGACGTTCCGAACGAGATCCGTGCCTGCGTCAGTATCTTCTTCGGATGGGATCGGTTGACTCCCAGGACGATCAATTCAGCCGCGCCATCGAGAGACCTCTTCTTGATGGTCTCCCACGACGGCGTTTCAGGAGTCCACTGCGGTTCATAGGTCAGGACGTTGAGATCGCCTTGGGCATCCTGAAACCTCAGCCCGACCAGCCACGCATTGCATCGGGACTGCTGGTCTTCCCAACGGAACGTCGGCGCCGCAATCTCAGGGGGGAAAAGAGCTCCGTCCGGCGGGCTGATGATCGCTGTAGGGTTGTACGGCTCGCCCGGCTGATAGGCAGAGAGGATATCAGCCACGTCCAGACGCGGACGGCGCCAGGTCAGGAAAACGACCGCCGCGACAAGAGCGACAGATACTGCAATAAGAATAACGCTGCGCTGGGTACGCATAGGCCACAACCCTTGTCACCCCGTCGTCGGTATGAGGTTTACGTTGTCACGACGGCTGCACGCCACTTGGGCGGCTGCCAGCTCTCACGCCGATCCGGAGTGCTATCCGACATTCAATCACCAGTTTCGATACCGACAAACCATGATGACCCGTACAATCCAGTGTACCTATCGGCCACCTCCAAGGCAAGGCGAAGTGCGGGAGAACCTGCGGCCCCTCGGGAGTGCATGGCATACAAAGGCCCTGTCGGGGACGGGGTATCGCACTCTGCCGCGTCACAGGGAAGGCACGCCAAAACAGAAACAGCCGGAGGTTTGCAGGTCTCCGGCCGGTCGGATTCGAGATAGGGACAGACTACGCCGATTTGTGATCCAAGAAGCCTTCGAGCTTTCGAGCCCGCACGGGGTGCTGAAGCTTGCGAATGGCCTTAGCCTCCACTTGCCTGACACGCTCGCGCGTGACTTTGAAGATGCGGCCGACTTCTTCGAGGGTATAGGTGTAGCCATCGCCGATGCCGTAACGCAGCTTGATGATCTCGCGCTCTCGGTACGAGAGGGTCTTGAGCACCATATCAATGCGCTCTTTGAGCATCTCCTGCGTGGCGGAGGCGACGGGCGAATCAACATCGTCGTCTTCGATGAAGTCGCCGAAGTAGGAGTCGTCGCTGTCACCGATGGGCCGATCCAGACTGATGGGATGCTTCGAGATGTTCAGGACCCGTCGCGTTTCCTGGACGGTCATCGAGACCTCGTTGGCAATCTCCTCAATGGTGGGTTCGCGGCCCAGTTCCTGGTGCAAGACCTTGGAGGCGCTGCGAATGCGGCTCATCGTTTCGATCATATGGACCGGAATGCGAATCGTCCTGGCGTGGTCCGCGATGGCTCGTGTGATGGCTTGGCGAATCCACCAGGTGGCGTACGTGCTGAACTTGTAGCCGCGGCGATATTCGTACTTGTCCACCGCCCGCATCAGGCCGGTGTTGCCTTCCTGGATCAGGTCGAGGAAGCTCAGGCCGCGGTTGCGGTATTTCTTGGCGATGGAAACCACCAAACGCAGGTTGGCGCTAGAGAGAGTCCGCTTGGCTTCTTCATATTGCGAAAAGACGCGTTCCACCGCCCGAAGCTTCTTCTCCAACAAATCGGGCGTCTCCAGGACCAACTCCGTGAGACCCGCCAGTTCCTGCTTGGCGGCCTCGATATCGTCGGCGGTCATGATACTGTTGACGCCGGCGGCGATAGTCACCTCAAGCTGACGCATCTTCGCGCAGACGCCATGGAGCTTGATCTTCATCGGCTGGATTCGGCTGGTGCGCAGGCTCAACTCTTCCAGGAGCGTCGCTACCTTGCGACGATTCCTCCGGAGCCGCTTCGTCTCGGCTTTGAGAGCGTCCCCGTCCTCTGCACTGTTGAGCTTCCGGAAGAGCATCTGGTCGATGTCGAGAAGTTCAGTAACCGTTTTGAGGTTGGCGACCATTCGCTTCCGGATGACCCCTTTGGCGGTCAACGGCGAAGTTCCGGTCTTGATCGTCCGGTCGAACGACATGGAACCATCGTAGACCTGCTGGAGCAAGTCTACGGCATTGCGGGCACAGTAGTCACATTGGAGCATCTTCCGTCGGAAGGCCATGCGGGCGATCTCGATCTTCCGAGCCAGCGATATCTCGTCCTTCCGTGTCAGGAGTGGGATCTGCCCCATCTGAGTCAGATACATGCGGATAGGATCGTCGATCCGACGGGAAACCTCTCCTTCGCCAAGCCCTTTCTCCGCGAGCTCACCGGCATGCTCCGTTTCAGCCTCCTCGGCCACTTCCTCCTCGGCAGCCGGAGCCGCGTCTTCTTCAAAGCCTTCGTCCGCCTTCTGAGCCTTCTGGGCCTCGGCGTCGCTTTCGTCAATGAGACGGATTCCCATCTCGTCGAGAGTGGCCAGGAGACGTTCGAGACGGCTGGCGCTGACAGCTTCGTCAGGCAGCGCGTCGTTCATCTCCTCATACGTGAGGAACCCTCTCTTCTTGCCCTTGGCAATGATCGTCTTGATCAACTGCTCGGGGTCCTGCACCTCCGAGACATCGGACGTTTCACTGACTTGCGTCTTATTCATATCTGCCGCTTTCTTTGACTTCACTTCTTTCTTCGCCACAATACGGACTCCACTAAAGCTAAAGTGCAAACGCCCGAAACCATCACCCTTGTTCGTGAGGAGTATTTGCGCTGCTTATCATGTTATCGGAACAGTTCATTGTACGGCCTTGTTGGCGCAATAGTTCGTCCTGCAGGCATTTGCCGCACTTACGCGGGCTATAGCATGCCAAGGCTGTGCGGGTTCTGCCGGACGACAGCGCCGTCATCCACGCCCCCAGAGTCCGCGTCCTTTCTCACACTGTCGGTCACAATCGTCTTGGAGCGTTCTGCGCGCCGAGACAGCACCCCCAATGCATCTGTCAGCCTGGCATGATAGTTGCCTTTCTCCTCTCCAACCCTCTGAAGCTCAACGAGACACTCCGCCACCGACACCGATTGCGTGCGGGCCAACACCGAATTGAGCGAGAAATCGTCATCAGACCTAATCGCGTCCCATAACGCGTTGGCCGCTTCTCGCAGCACAGGTACGTCAAACAGCGACTCTGAGATCTCCTGATCGATCCCATGGAACAGGCCGGGCTCGTTGATCAGCACCTCCAGAATCTCTCGCTGCGCCGCGGCATAGAGACCTTGACCCCAATCGATGGCTTTCATACCACTTTCTCGGTCGGTGCCGCCCTGCGCCGGCCTGGAGACGCGTCCCATCCGCCTGGTCAAGTCGGCGTTGATCTGCCGAGCAGTCAGTCCAATGATCTTCGAGAGCGAGTTCACAATCAGACCACTATCAATCGCCGATAAGTTGTTCGAAGCCAACCCCGTAGCGATGGCCTGTAGGAACTCATTCAAAACGGCACGCCGGCTTGCCTGTGAGTCATCGCTTCTGAAAACCTCGGTCAGTCTATCCCATTTGAACTGCAGCACGTCGGTGGCCTGTTCGATGACGCGATCAAACGCCTCCTTGCCGGCCACCAAGAGGAAGTCGCACGGGTCCTTGCCTTCCGGAACGGACCCCAGCTTGATGTCAAGCCTCTGGGACAGGCATACTTCCAGCGCCCGGTTGGCCGCTTCCTTACCCGCCGTGTCGCTGTCAAAGACCAGAACGACGCGCTTGGCGTAGCGACGCAGAATGCGGCCATGTCCGGCGGTAAAACTCGTGCCCAGGGTCGCCACGACATTGGTGCAACCGAACTGATGGGCCATGATGACATCGGTATAGCCTTCGACGACAACGACGGTCCCGGTCGCGACGATGTTATGCCGGGCCTGCTCCAACCCGTAGAGCGTGTTGCTCTTGTCAAACAGCGGCGTCGCAGGGGAGTTGATGTATTTCGCGCCGGTATCACTGAGCGTCCGGCCGCCGAAACCGATGATCCGTCCCGTCACATCCGAGATCGGAAAAATCAGCCGGTTGACAAAGCGATCCTGGCCGCTGGCCGTGGTCAAGCCGCCCTGCGGTAGGAGCCGCGGCGGGATCTTTCTGGCCGCCGCCGCCTGGGCAAGAGCATTTGACGCGTTCGGCCCTGCCCCCAGTCGCCACTTCGCGATGCTCTCCGGCGATATCTTCCGCGAGGCCAGGTAGTCCCGCGCCGTCGCACCCTTCTGAGGATCATCGAGAGCGCGCTTAAAGAACTCGGCCGCCCAGGCATTGAGACGAGCCAACATGTTGGGGTCAACATCCGTAGCCTGGTTCGGCGCCTGCGGCTGCAGACGTTTGACCGGATCGAGATGAATGCCTGCGCGTTCCGCCAGTCGCTCCACCGCTTGCGGAAACGTCAAGTTCTCGCGCATCTGAACGAACTGGAGCACATTACCGCCGGCACCACAGGCAAAGCACTTGAAGATTTGCTTCGTCGGGCTCACGTTCATACTGGGCGTATGGTCTTCGTGGAACGGACAAAGACCAACCATCTCCCGTCCCTTCCTCTTGAGACTGACATGCTCGCTCACGACATCAACAATATCATTGGCCTGCTGCACACGGCTTATCGCAGCGTAATCAAACATCCCTGGCATAAGTAGCTACGCACATCCTTCTCTACAGCGCCTTTAACGGAAATCCTCCACCTCATCGAGGGCATAGGTAGAGGCAAGATGCCAGCCCCGATGGCACAAGAAGCCTGGCTACTAAATATAGGGCACAAGCGGAAGAAAAGTCAAATCAACGGCCTCAAACAGCCATTTCCACCCCGAGAAACGCCATCGTTGCCAATTTAAGACACTTGGCCAAAAGAGACACACGTCCGATATCTTCGCTGTTCCGATCATTGGTATGGAGGTCTTTCTCGGGTCTCCCCAGTTTGCCTAACCTCTCACGTCAACGGTCGGTGACAGGCCGAAGAAACTCACGGCGGTCTGCGTGGTGGCCTGCGCGAGCTCGTCCGGACTGACACCCTTCAACTCGGCGAGAAACCGAGCGGTATGGACCATCAGGGCCGGCTCGTTGGGCTTTTGGCTTCGCACGGGTACAGGCGACATATACGGACAGTCGGTCTCGACCATCAGTCGATCGAGCGGCACGACCTTCGCCGCATCTCGCGTCTGGGCAGCGTTCTTGAAGGTCACGACACCCGTGAAAGAAATGTAATAGCCCTTGGCTAAGAGCAGTCCCGCCTGCTCGGCCGTGCCACCGTAGCAGTGGAAGACCACTCCTTTTAGTCCCTCCCCGTGCCGGTCAAGGATATCGAGCGTCTCGTCGAACGCGTTGCGGCTGTGGATGATAACGGGCAAACTCAGTTCCCGGGCCATTTCCAGATGAGCCGCGAACACACGCTTCTGATCGAGCTGCTTCGAGAAGTTGTAGTGAAAATCCAGCCCCGTCTCGCCGATGGCGACAACCCTCGGCTCTCGGGCGATCTGCCTGAGCTCGGCCAGTGCGGCCTCGCCGGCATCCTTGGCGTCGTGCGGATGAACCCCGACGGCTGCGTGCATACCCTCGTGCTGCCCGGCCAACTCAACCGCCTTGCGACTGTCCTCAAGACTGGTCCCGACCGTAACCCAGCCGGTCACGCCTGCCTCGCGGCTGCGCTGCACGACAGCCGCGACATCAGCATCCAGCGGCTCAAACGTCAAATGACAATGCGTATCAATCAAGCTCACCTGCAACCTCACTTTAGACAGACAGTCTTTGAGTGCCGTGCGAATCGCATCACAAGCAGCCCATGTTATTGAGGAATGCCTTGCTTCGTGTCAAGCCGGACCTGCAATTCGTCGAGGTCATCGGTGGGAACGGACCAGCTTCTGTCGGCGTCAGGGGTGCCCCTCGCCTTCTCCAAAGCCGCGCGAGCCTCGTCGATTCGATCGGGATGGTAGTCCGCCAGAAACTCGGCATACCAATACCAATAGCGCAACCTTTCGGGATGGTGCTCGAGCATCTCGTCATAGACCTGCTGGGCCGCTTCGAGATCGCCCGCCTTGGCCAGGCAGTCCGCCAGGCGAGGGCGATAAGGACCGTTGGGGTCGAGGTCCACCGCCTTGCCGGCGGCCTGAGCGGCTTCGCCATGTTTCTCCTGCGTCCTCAAGATACCGGCCAAGTGCGACCAATATTCCGCATCACCCGGAGCTACACTGAGAAGTTCTCTGGCAAAGGCCTCAGCCTGCGGTGGCGAGACCTTCTCAAGGAGCTGAAGCTTGAGGGTATTCATGTCCTTCTCAGAGACCCTGTGCGTGCGGGCTTTCGACTCAGCCGTGTCCAGGGCGTGCTGGGCCCCATCCAGATTGTCAGGGCGGTGCTTCACCAGGAACTGAGCGTAGTGGTACCAGCACGACTGACAAGCGCATCGTTCGGTCATCAATTCGTAGTACGTTTCGGCCTCATCCAGTCGGCCCAGGGCCGCCAACACGCCGGCGAGACCTCCATAGAACAGGCCGTTGGGGTCCAGGTCCACCGCTTTCTGCGCCGCCTCCAGGGCCTCCTGACGCTCATTGAGATGAAGCAGCGAACTGCTGTAGTAGAACCAGTAATACGGGTCATTGGGGTCGATTCGGATGAGCCGCTCAGCCGTCTCTTTGGTCTGAGCCCAAGGCAGCAGGCTCAGTCGATTGAGCAACGCCAGACGATCGTTCGGGTCGATCGCCAGGGCCGCCTCGCTCTGAGCCAGGGCTTCGGGTATTTGTCCCTGTCTCATGAGGAAGTTGCCATAGACGGCGCGGGCGTGGGCATTGTTCGGGCCCGCCTCAAGGGCCTTTTCATAGCTCGACTGCGCCAGGTCAAAGAACTCGGCCCGCGGCGCATTAGGATCTTGAGCTCGCACTGTCGCAGCCAGAGCCGCCAGCAGATGCGCCTGAACCGAGTCCGGTCGAAGACGCGCCAACTCCTGTGCAGACTCGATCAATCTCGCCTGCTCGCCATCAATGAGTGCTTTGAAGTAGTCCATCGCGAGCAGGAAACCACGCTCGGCATCCGGAACCGCTTCCAGCTTCGGGGGCCGCCGCGCGGCGACTGATTCGAGACCGTTCTCGCGCAACAGGGCATGAATCGAGTCGACGCCGCATCCCAGGGCGTCGCGACGGGTGGAACGCCAAAACACGGCCCGACGGAACGTACGGGTCCGCAACTGCGTCACCACACCGGCAACTTGGCCGGTTCCAGGAATGAGCAGCGCCGAACCACTCCAGCCCTTGGCAACCTGCTGCGTCCCCTTCAGTTGGACAGCGCGATTGAGCTCGCCTTCGTCAGTCTCAAGCACAGGCAGCAATTCCGTGCGGACATCTCGACCGATCTGCCTGTTGGCCTGGGGGCAGCTAACAATGAGAATCTCCTTCGCGGCGGCAAGCTCTTCTTCGCTCGCCAGGGCCAAGGCCGGATGCGCAGGCCATGGGGCCTTGAGGATGGCCAAATCGGCCTCCTGATCTACAGCGACGATTTCGAAACCGAAGACGTCGCCATAGTAGGGACTGATGACCACGATGTCGGTCGAGACCGGCTGCCTGGACGTCTGCTCAAGATCATCTACGCAATGGGCCGCCGTCAGCAGGAGAGTGCCGTCGCCAATGGCGAACGCAACTCGCGTCCACTTGGTCGTACCGATGATGCCCTGCCGCCGGTCCAGGTACTCCAGCACGACGACAGCGCGAGGATCGAGGTTCGGAACGCTTTCAACGACGATCTCCCGGCTCACGTCGGTCGTCTCGCCACGCATCTCCAGCAGGATCAGCAGCCCCGCCGCGATGACCGCCCCGAGCAAGAAAGTCAACAGGTTCTTCTTCATGCCCAACCCTCAGACAGAAAATGCGTCTTGTCACCCTGTTATAGACGCCCGTGCGGACCAAAGGTCACGCAACAAGCTGAAAAACCCGCCCTATCACGGCACGAAGGCGGTCTCATAGTGGCGGATCACGGGCCGGCCCGAGCGCCCGAGGACTATCGTCACCACGTCGAAGCGGCAGGGTCGGTCCTGCATTTCGTGGACGGCCAGGAAATATCGTGCGGCTCGCGTCATACGCCGCTTCTTGCGGAGAGTGATCGCCGCCTCGACGGGGCTGAATTCTTCATCGGCCCGGGTCTTGACCTCGACAAAAACGATCACGCCGTCGGCATCGACCATCACCAGATCGAGTTCGCCTGTCTTGCAAAAGAAATTACGGGTAAGTGTTTTGAAGCTTCTCGCTTTGAGGAATCGTTCGCAGCGTTTCTCGCCCCATCGGCCCAGCTTGGCACGATCGGCAAGTAATCTGCGTCGGTTCAACAACATTCCCCAGGGCTCCCAGGCACCGGCGTCTCATAGCAGCAGAGTCCCCGGCCATCCCAACAAAAAAGGCCGCACACCATGCGGCCTCTATCTTCTGGTTCGTGTCGCTCGACTACCCGCCTGCGGGCCCCCAAACGCCTATTTCGCGACCGTGTGCTTGCTATGGCGATGGGCCAGCTTGACGGATTTCCCGGTCCGTTCGCGCAGGTAATACAACTTAGCCCGCCGGGTCTTGCCGCTGCGGATCGGGCGGATATCCAGCACGTTAGGCGAATGAAGCGGGAACTTCCGCTCGACGCCCTCGTTGTTCACGATCCGGCGGACGGTGAAACTCTCGTTGACGCCCCGGCCCTGACGAGCGATCACCGTGCCCGTGAAGATCTGTGTCCGGGTCTTTTCACCTTCCTGGATGCGGCAGTGCACATCCACCGTGTCGCCGATTTCAAAATGCGGCGTATCCTTCTTGAGGCTCGCGCTCTCAACATGGTCAAGCAACATCGTCTTCACCGAATAGTCTCCTTGAGAAGATCAGTTCCCAGCCTTAGCCAAAACCCGTAGTATATGGAGGTCGCGGCGTGCAAGCAAGTACTTTTTTGCGGAGTTCGGTAAGCATATCAGGGGCGCCCGGCCGGTCGCAGTCGCCAAACTGCGCCCGGGGACGCCCCTGCAAGGCGAATCTACCCTGCCAGAAAGGTTCTTCGCCCAATGCCCACGAGGTGATCCGGGCATCGTGAGCCCAAATCATGGGAACGGTTCAGACAATGCCCTGCTGGAGCATGGCCTCGGCAATCTTGACAAAAGCGGCGACGTTGGCGCCACACACGTAGTCGACGAAACCGTTGCCGTTGGAGCCGTAGTTGACGCAATTCTGGTGGATGGAACGCATGATGCCCTGAAGCTGGGTATCCACATCTTCTCGCGACCGCCTCATGCAGCCGGCATTCTGGTTCATTTCCAATCCGGAGACCGCCACGCCACCTGCATTGGCCGCCTTGCCCGGGCCATAGAGAATCCCAGCCTTCTGGAACACGACGACGGCCTGTGGTGTCGAAGGCATGTTAGCCCCCTCGCTGACGCAACGGCAGCCGTTGCTGACCAACTGCTGGGCGTCGCTCTCGTCGACTTCGTTCTGCGTCGCGCTCGGAAAAGCCAGATCGCACGACACGCCCCAAGGGCGCTTGCCAGCCAGATACTTGGCCTGCGGGAACTGCTGAGCGTACTCGCTGATCCGACCGCGGCGGACGTTCTTCAGTGCCTTGACCCATTCGAGCTTTTCTTCGTCGATCCCGTCGCGGTCCACGATCGTCCCGCCCGAATCGGAAAGGGTAACAGCCTTGGCCCCCAACGCATTGAGTTTCTCCACCGTGTACTGAGCCACGTTGCCCGAGCCGGAAACCGTGGCCGTCTTGCCTTCGACGCTCTCGCCCCGGCTGGCCAGCATCTCACTGGCAAAGTACACCGCACCGTATCCGGTCGCTTCCGGCCGCAGCCGGGACCCTCCCCAACTAATGCTCTTGCCCGTCAAGGCGCCGTGGAAGCAATTGGTGAGCTTGCGGTACTGACCGAACAGGTAGCCAATTTCGCGCCCACCCACGCCAATGTCACCGGCGGGAATGTCTACACCAGGGCCGATGTAGTGGTACAGGTTGCACATGAACGCCTGGCAGAAGCGCATGATCTCACCCTCCGACCGGCCTTTCGGGTCAAAGTCCGACCCGCCTTTGGCGCCGCCGAGCGGCAGCGTCGTGAGACTGTTCTTGAAGACCTGCTCGAAGGCCAGGAATTTCAGCACGCCGAGGTTAACCGACGGATGAAAACGCAGCCCCCCTTTGTACGGACCGATCAAGCTGTTCATGCGAACACGATAGCCACGATTGATGTGGATTTGCCCCTGGTCGTCGGCCCAAGTCACACGAAAGACGATCACCGTCTCGGGCACGATGAGTCTCTCCAGTATCCGGGCCTCGCGATAGGCCGGGTTCGCCTGAATCATGGGCATCACCGATTTGGCCACCTCGTGAACCGCCTGGTGAAACTCCGTCTCTCCCGGCGCGCGCGCAATGACGTCTTCCATGAACGCATTGACCAACGGTTCCACGGCTGACTGATCATCGACGCTTGGCGCAACTACACTCGACATAATAGCTCCTCTTCAACTTGTTACGGGTGGCAGACGCACCCTCCTGTGAGGGGTGCTTCTCATCTGTCCTGGTCTTGGCGCCACCAGGGCGCATCTAGTGTTGTTTCGTGCAAATCCGCTGGACAGAGTCCAGATAGTGCTTGAGCAGCCAAAGCTTCTCAAGAAACTCGGGCCAGCCACAGGCGGGAACGAAACCATCCTTCGCCTCCGCGCGAATCATCCCGCCGCCCGTGACAAGGGGTTTGAATTCACCCCAGACGTCTGCCCAGACCTTGTTGGCATCCTGCGTGACCGAGGCCGCCACCTTCAGCAGGTGCTCGAGCTCGACCAGCGGCGTGAAGGGCAGGACCGTAGGCTTCTGACTCGGAGCTCTGACTGGGTACTCTCCCATCGGCTTCTGTTGGGGCATCACAATGTTTCTCCCATTCCGAGATCACACGCAGCGCCGGTCCGGCCCCACGGGCACGGCTCCGCACTGCCTTGATTTGCCTCAGTGTAGCAGAACCGATCCAAGCTCTGTGTCGCATAGAATGCACAGTAAGTACCCAGTCTGGCTACCCAATGTAGTACCCAGATAATACCCACAAATACCGCATCTTCATTGCACACAGAGCGATCCATGACACGCTCCCCTCGATAGCAGCAGAGATGCAATATATTTATTTGCAAAGACTTATGTCTCATTTCGGCACTACGACAAAAACGACTTGACTATTAGCACTTCGGGAGGGATGATGCGACTGTATGCAAATGAGTCTGGATTCTGTACCCATTTAATGGGTAGTGTACAATGGCAAAGAAACCCACTCATGCGGAATTGCTGGCTGAGGTCAAGGCTCTGCGGCGGCGTGTGGCGGATCTAGAGGCGGCCGCGGCGTCGAGCGCCCCGCGATCGGAACTGGAACTGGCCCTGCGCGAACGCATCAAGGAACTCGACTGCCTGTACACCATCGCCACGCTGCGCGAGACGCACTTCTACTCCCAGGATCGCTTTCTGCAAGCCGTCGTCGACTGCCTGCCCCGGAGCTGGCAATTCCCGGAGCAGGCGTGCGCGCGCATCATCAGCGACGGTAGGCCGTACGTGACGGAAGGATTCAAGGAGAGTAAGTGGCGCCTGGCGGCCACCGTTTTCACCGACGGCCGGGAGGCCGGAGTCGTGGAGGTCTTCTATCGCCGAGTGGTTCCCACCAGCGCCGATGGGCCCTTTCTGAAAGAGGAATACGCCTTGATTCGCGCCGTGGCCGAGCGCGTCGGCAGCGTGCTCATGCACATGAAGGCACAGGCTGATTTGCGCGCCGCCCATAAGGCCATACAGACGGAGCACCAGGCGCTCCAGGAAGCCAACATCGCGTTGCGCGCCGTCCTGTCACGTCTGGAGGAGGAAAAACGCGAAATCAGAGGCTCTATTCTCGCTAACATCCAGAAGATCATCATGCCTATCGTGTTCGAGCTGGAGTTGGAAGTCACCGGGCGTCAACGATCCTACGTGACACTGTTGCGGCAGAGCCTCCACGAGATCGCCTCGCCCTTCTTGACGCAGATATGCCGGAACCACGTGCAGTTGACGCCGGTGGAAATCGCGATAAGCACAATGGTCCGCAATGGGTTGGCGACGAAAGAGATCGCCCGGCTGCGCTGTATCTCGCCGGCCACCGTGAGGCGACATCGCGAGAACATTCGTCGCAAGCTGGGGCTCAAGAACGAGAAAGCCAACCTGGCCACCTACCTGCAAGCGTCGTTCTCCGACCAGCCCGCCTCAGAGGCCGAAGGCTGGCGGCTGCCGGCATCCGGGTCTGCCCAGAGACGGTAGCCTACGTGCGTCGATGGTCCCCCTCGATCCTCTCGCCTAGCTCAGCCAGCCGGCATTGAATCTCCAGCAGCTTCTCCCGCGTGTTCAGCTCGGAGCGCTCGATGAAGGCACGCAGGAGAAAGACTCCGGCCATAACGAGAAAGAACAGCAGGTAGACCAGCAGCCAAACTGCGACGATACGATCCGGCAGCCTGGGAGAGAACACCAACGCGATAGTCCCAAGAATCACCACAAAGCCCCAACTGGTCCACGCCATATCCATGTTGTCTTTCCTCAGATTGAGGCTGCCCTTCTTGAGAATGCGGACGTACATGGCAACAAACGCCAAGCTAAAGACCGCACCGGTTCCGAATCCGAGCCGGCCCCACAAAGGAAAGCCCTTGGGTACAACCACGGCCAACGTGCCGAAGAACAAACCCAGGCACAGGCTGAGAACCAGCAACCCGATGATCTGCCATTTCTTTGCGCCGGTGAGTTTTTGTTCAACCATGGCCTTCACCTGCCTTTCGTATTCCTCTCTGTAGGTGGGATTGGCTGCCTCCAGATCCAACAGCTTGTCTCGAAATGTCGCATCTGATTCGCACATATCGCTATTCCGTTTCCTCAAGAACGCCGCGCAGGGCGCGTTTGGCATGATACAGACGGGACCGCACGGCGCCCTCTGAGACTCCCAGGACGTCGCCGATTTCTGGGGTGGACAGATCCTGGAGGAAGAACAGGGTCAGCACCTCTCGGTGCCGCAACGACAACCGACTGAGGCCGTAGTGAACCTGCTCGGCATCCTCGACGCCAAAATCGCCGCTGCCCGCGTCGGTATCGGGCCGGCCGGCGTCCTCCCTGCGCACCAGGTCTTCTCGGCACTTGCCTCTGAGATGACTGACGGCCGTGTTTCGAGCGATTCGATACAGCCAGCTCGGCAAACACTGCGGCGTCCGAAGCTTGCCGATACCCTGCAAGACCTTGACCCATGTCTCCTGGAGAATCTGCCACGCCTCGTGCTCATCGTCCACGAGCCGTCGAATGTAGTAGAACAAACGCTTTTCCCACATCCGAACGAGTTCCTCCAGGGCCTCCCTCCGGCCCC
>CAYNQP010000004.1:11386-26509 GCA_964399325.1 uncultured Pirellulales bacterium | reverse complement strand
CGGGCTCGATCCGAAATTCGCGACGCTCGCCGAGCGGCACAAGCAGCAATTCTATAGCGGGCAGGGATGATGCAGCTAACGTTGAGCATGAACGAGAGACGGCAACTTTCCGGCCAGGCCCACGCGGTCGTCCTTGACGATCAGCACGCCGTCGATTCCTTCTATCGCGGCGATGCGCTCCAGGGCGGCGTCCACATCGTCGGTCGTTTTGACGAGGTTCGCGGCCAGTGTGGCGGCGGCATCGGCCAACGCGGCATCCGATGCTACTACCGTGGCGAGGTCGCACTGCCCCAGGCTGGTCGAGTGGCCCATCTTTCCCGACGACGAGCAGATCGCCACTGGGGTCTCGTCGGGCTCCAGAGAAAAAGCCAGCCGGTCGCCCAAGCCGGCGGCGCCCGTGTGAAGCCCGACAGTCACGGGTTCAGCCACGCGGAGATAGATGTCCCCACCGTTGTCCACGATCGCCTCTTCGGCCCCGGCCCGCAGCGCTGCTTCGGCGGCCAATTGCGCCATCGTGCCAGCAACCGCCGCCATTGGTCCAACGCCGACGAGCTTGGCTGCACGGGCCATACGCTGCGCGACGTCGGGAGCGCCGGGACGCAACTCAAGCGGCGCGAAGGAAGTCAGAAACTCCCCGTGGCAGTGGATGTACTCCTCCAGGATCCGTCGCTGCCGCACGATCTCCTCAACGGCCGCGTCGAACTCCTCGCAGCAAATGCGGAAGACCGCCTCGTGATGGGTAAACGTTCGATAGGTTCGCTTCGTCACGACTGTAAGCATAGGTCCCATTCGACCTATAGGACCTATGCCCTCCAATCAAAACGCCGACGCGCACGCCCCGTACGGGCAGACGCGAATGCAGGCCAGGCATTCGATGCAGTCGGCCTCGTTGTAGACCACTTCGCGGGTGGCCTTGTTGGCGATGTGCAACGCGCCGGTCGGACAATGGGGAACGCAGTGGCCGCAGTGCGTGCAGCACTGCTCGTCGCGCGTCACTCCCTTGCCGGTGAAGTTGATGGTCACGTTGAACGTTCGGATGAAGGTCATAGCCCTCTCGATGTCCTCTGCCGTTCCGATGACGTCCAGGACGAGATAGCCTTCCTCTTCCGGCGTCACCTTGGCGCGGTAGATGTTGACGACGAGATCGTAGTCCTTCACCAGATGATAGATGATCGGCTTCTCACATTCACACTTGGGGAAGAAGAGCATGAGCTTCTGGGTTATGACTTCATTCTCAATCATGAGGTTTGTCCCTTATCAGCAGCGGCTTCATCGCGGTGTCCTTGGGCAGTGCGGCGATGGGCTCGGACAGGCGGAAGTCGCCCTTGCGAATCTCGTCGGCCAGCAGTTGGGCGATCTCCAGCGCCTTGAAGTACGAGGACAACGAGCCGACCGCCACCTTCTTGCCCTTGACTTTGATCTCGCCGCTGCGCAGTTGCTCGTAGCTGACGCGGCCGAGGATTTTGCCGTTCTTCTGGGGATAGTCCGTGCCGTAGTCGATCACCGGCGCGAGAATGTCGCGGTCGCGTACGCACGTTCGTTTCAAAATCTCTTCGTTCAGAATGGGGATGGGGATCCCGATGCCCAAAGCCAGCGAAACGCCATAGCCGCGGAGACTCACGCCGCGTACGAACTCCGGGCGCATCTGTTTCATATCGGCGGTCAGAGCGAGCGTGCCGGCCCCTTCCGTGGGGACGCCGTCGGGTGTTCTCTCGCAGGCGCCGGCGTGTTGCGTTCCCTCGGCGTAGACGTGTCCGTGTGCGCCGGCCAGCCACACGCGCGTGCCCACGCCGATCGTGTCGTAGTAGGGATCGTTCAGCAGCGGCGATAACTGTCCGGCCGAGCAGTAACTCGCATTCTCGCGATTCGGCTCCAATGTCCCCATGTACGTGTAGATCGTCCGGTCGGTATTGTTGATCGCGACGTTGTAGTTCTGGTAGCAGTTGCGCGGATTGACCATGAGGGCCTGGTTCAGATCGTTGATCGTGAAGTACGTGCGAATCTCCCGCCGGGGGTAGTCATCGGTCCCGTACGACAGGGCGAACAATTGCAGCTTCTTGCCCGCGACGAGGTCCTCGATCACGTGGCCGCCGCCGTAGCGAAACTCGCCGGGATAGTACATGTTCGCGGGGTCGCCGTGGCGCAGTTGGGTCGCGCCGAGATAGACATCGACGGCCGCGATCCCCGTGTAGACCAGCACGTCCTCGACCCAGGCCTCCGACATGCGGATCTTGGGTTTGGAGTGCCCGAAGTTGAGAAAGCACCCGGACGAGCACATCGGGCCGAAGGTCGCGGTGGTGACCACGTCCACCTCTTTGGCGGCCGCGGCCGGGCCCTTCTTGTCCACGTAGTCCATGATCTCGTCGGCCGTCAGCACGACCGCCTTGCCGGACTCGATACGCTTGTTGATCTGTTCGTAGGTCTTCATCATCTGTCCTATTCTAAGAAACACCCCCGCCGGCCTCGTCTGAGCGGTGCCTTCTTCCGACGCATGGCGGTGCGGATTCCTCCCGGCCGGCGTTCTGGGCACGGTGCACAAGCCCGCTAGTATCCGTATTCGGACCGGCCCTGTCAATTCTTGTGTTCCGTACCGCGTCCCGGAAGGGCATTGACAGCCGGGCGCTGGCCGCCTAAAATTGGCCTTGTGTTGTTGGCCAGAGGTCTAATTTCCCGTAATAGGCGGGACAATTTCTCATAAATGGAGAGGGGATTGCGTCCTAACCGATATCAGCCCGTCCGTTCCGCGAATGAGGGCACCGAGCATTACGCCCCGGCGCACCGCCGCCAGGTCATCGGTTGGACCATCCTGGTTCTATACACGTCATTCCTCGCCTACCGGGCCCTGCAGCGTGGCCAGGCCGGCGACCTCGCGGGCGGCCCCGTCTGGGACCTGCAAGACGCGCACCGGCTTCTGGCGTGGATGGGCGGGCTTATCCTCGGGGCTTTCTACGAGTTTGCGTATTTCATCCCTGTGGGCTTTGTCGCAGCGTTCGCTGTGCCGCGCAGTTCGGGGTGGCGGCGGCGGTCTCCGGTCAGTCTTCCTGCCCTGGTGATCGGCGGCACCATTGCCGTCTTGGCGCGCGCCCTCGAGATCGGCCCGGTGTGGCACTTGGCGACCATTGCCCCTGTGGCCATTCCTCTGCTTGGCTGTCTCTTGGGCACGTGGATGGGCACGATGTGGCTTCGCGGCCGCCGGGCGCGTCTGTGGCTGCTGCCGAAGATGGCCTTGCTGCTCTTCCTGGTGGTTCTCTGCGCCGGCGTCATGCTGTGGCGGTCGATCGAAAAGGCGCCTCTGCCCTTCGAGGCGGCGGCCGTGACCTCGGCCGAGAAGCGACAGCTCGTCCGTCGGATTCGCAGCAAGAGTCCCAGGTCCTTGGACGAGGGCGAGACGCATACCTTGCAGTTGACCGAGCACGACATCAACGTCCTGCTCTCGTGGGGTCTGTCGCTGGGATCGCCGGACCGCAAGGCGCAAGTCCGCCTGGCCCGCGATGCAGCGGCGCTCGCCGTGTCCATCGGCGTGACGCCCAGCGAAGGGAAAACGCGCTATCTGAACTTGCAGGTCGCCGGCGCTGTGGGGATCAAGGGCGGGAACCTGTACCTGCACGTTGATCGGTGCCGGTTGGGCTCTCTGGATATCCCGCGTTGGGTCGCCAATCCCTTCTGTCCCGTCGTCGCGTCGCTGTTGAACCATGACCGCCGGTCGAGGCCATTTCTGGATGCCATCAAAGCGGTGGCGATCGAGCCGGAGTGGATTGAGGCGATCTACGGTCCGGTGAATCTGCCCCCCGGGTTTCGAGAGGACCTTTTCGGTCCGGCCGGCGGGGGCGAAGAGGTCCTGGCGTCCACACGAGCCCAGGTGGATCACCTGCTGACGGTGGTCGGGCAGTCGCCTCGCACGCGGCCGGACTTCGGCATGTGCTTCGAGACGGCCTTTGCCCTGGCCCGCGACCGTTCCGTCGCGAGAGATCCCGTTGCTGAGAACCGGGCGGCCATCTTCGCCCTCGGAATGCTTATGGGCCATTCGCGCGTCGAGGAATTCCTGGGGCCGGTCCTGGATGATCTCGGAGGTCACGCCGCTCAGCGAGCTCTGCGGCGCGTCGAGATTCGCGAGCGGTCCGACTGGACCAAGCATTTCTGCGTCAGCGCGGCGATCGCTCTATTCTCGGATGAGGGCGTCAGCGACGCTGCCGGTCTACTCAAGGAAGAGCTGGATGCGGACACGGGCGGAAGTGGCTTCTCGTTCGCCGATCTGCTGGCCGACCGGGCCGGCACCACCTTTGCCGTCCGGGCCACGCGCAACGAGGCGGCGGCCCGCGCCGTGCAAGATCGTCTCGCGCGCGGCTTTCGCGTCGACGATTTCTTCCCCCCGGCGGCCGACCTGCCCGAAGGCATTCCCGACGCCGAGTTACAGTCACGCTACGGGGGTGTGGGCGGCGAAGGCTACCGCCGTCTGATCGAGGAGATTGAGCGGCGCGTGGCCGCCTGCGCTGCCTATCGCTGATCGCGATGACCCGGACGAGAAACGTGTCACCAGCCGCTGGGCTGGAGCGTGTCGTCGACCGGCGTGCCCCACCACTTCGGATCGCGGAAGTATTGCTTGAGCATCATCGCGGTGTTGACCCCATCGGCCACGGCGGTGACAAGCTGCATGGCCGCGCCGATGCGGCAGTCGCCGGCCGTGAAAACCCCCGGAACGCTCGTCCGCAGGTACGCGCAGTCGCACCGGATAAAGCCGTGCTCGGTCAATTCCACGAAACCCTTGAGAAAGTCCGTGTTCGGGACCATGCCGACGAAAACAAAGACGCCGTCGCACGGATAGTCTTCTTCCTGATCGGTCTTGACGTTCTTGAGCCGAGCGGACTGGACCTTGCCCTGTCCCTCGATCGCGGTGACCACCGTGCTGTACCTGATAACCAGATTGCTGTTCGGCTCTTTGGCCTTGGCCATCAGCTCCTCGACGAGGATCTTCTCGGCCCGGAACTCATCGCGGCGATGTACCACGGTCACCTTGGCGGCGTACTTGGCCAGGTGCATCGCTTCTTCGAGGGCGGTGTTGCCTCCGCCCACCGAGACGACCTGCCGGTCCCGAAAGAACGGCGCATCGCAGGTGCCGCAGTAACT
Source organism: uncultured Pirellulales bacterium (assembly GCA_964399325.1). Lineage (GTDB taxonomy): Bacteria > Planctomycetota > Phycisphaerae > Sedimentisphaerales > Anaerobacaceae > JAFGLV01. Next base: position 21,385 of record CAYNQP010000004.1, on the reverse strand, counting down.
GACCCCGGCCCCGGCGTTGCGGAACTCCTCTTCGCCGGGGACGCCGAGCTTGCGGTAGCTGCTTCCCGGCGCCAAGATGACGGCCCGACCAACGTACGTGTCCGCGTCACAGTGAATGGCGATGTGGCCGTCCGCGCGCTTCTCTAACCGCGTGACTTCCGCGCTGCTGCGGATCTCGGCCCCGAAGGTCTCGACCTGCTTTTGCATGCGTTCGATCAGACCGGGACCGTCGATTTGCTCGAAACCCGGATAGTTCTCGATCCGGTTGGTGTTGTTGATTTGCCCGCCGGGCATGAGCTTCTCCAGGAGCAGCGTCTGGAGTCGGTCCCGCGCGGTGTACACCGCAGCGCCGAGCCCGGCCGGGCCGGCGCCGACAATGATGACATCGTAGAGTGTCTCACTCATGGCGTGTCCTCCGTAGAGCTTCGGGAAAATCCAGAATCCAAAGCACGAAATCCGAAACAAGCACAAATGACGAAAGCACCACATCCAAAACGGCATAACGCCGGGCCTTCGGATTTCGGATTTGTTTCGGGTTTTGATGTTCGTGCTTCGAGTTTGGCCATAGTGGTTTAGTCCAAATGGCCGTCGATTCTCCTCTTCAGATCGGCTTCGAAACTCGGTGTGACCCCCGTGATCTGGTCCACCGCCTGGCCGTCCTTGAACAGCAGCATGGTGGGGATGCTCATGATACCGTACTGCGTGGCGGTCTCGCGTTCGTCGTCCACGTTGACCTTGCAGACCTTCAGTTGACCTTCATAGAGGCCGGCCACCTTTTCGAGCACCGGAGCGGCCATGTGGCAAGGGCTGCACCACGGGGCCCAAAAATCCACCAGTACCAAAACATCTGACTCGAGTACGTTGCTCGCAAAAGCGGCGTCTGTGACTTCTATCGTTCCACTGTTTGACATCCGTGTTCTCCTCGAAGATAGAGTGTTCTCCTGAATTTGGACCGAATGGCAATACTAAGAAGGGACGCGCGTCCTGTCAATCAGCTTTAGTCTCACTTCGGAGGATTTTGCTTAAGTTGCTCATCGGGCCGCGCCGAGAGACCCGGTCCGGCTGAGCGGTTGGGTGGCTTCGGCATTGATGCTCTCGATGAGGGCCGGCAATTCGGATAGAAGCTGTATCCTGTGTGCGCCGGGCGGCATCGCCTTTCCCGCATTGGTATGGGCGTCTTTGAGCGCCGTCGCCATCCCGCTGTCCAACGCGGGCCGGATATCCTTCTCGATGCGGTCGCCGACAAACAGGATGTCTCCGATGGCTTCCCCGATTTTCTCGGCGGCGATGCGGAAAATCTTCCTGTCCGGCTTGCGGCAATCGAACTCATACGAGTACATGCGCACCGAGAAGAAATCCAGGATGCCGACGGCCCGCAGATGCCTCTCCAGTGAGGTGCGGTTAACGAAGGTGTTGGACACGATGCCCAGCTTCAGGCCCCGCCGGCCGAGCGTGGTCAGAGTCTCGCGCAGATCGTGCTCGACCCGGCCAACCTTGGTCAAGGGCTCGTACCAAAGCCAAGCTAAGTGTTCCCACTGCTCCTGGGACAGTTGCGTACCCTTTTTGCGGCCTATGCTCCTGAGCAGATCGAGAGCGTCGAAGTCCTTGCCGGTCAGATTGGAGATCAGGTAACGAATGCGGATATGGCCGAGGTTCTCCAGAAAATACCGAGCGAAGCTCCCGACCGCCTGGCCGTTTTCCCGGAGGAAGGCGTATGAGGTCCTGGCCCCTTCGAGGAAGATCCGCGTGGTACGGACTTTCCCAAAATTCACGAGGGTATCCCCGAGATCAAACAGCACGGCTTTGATCTGGTGATGGGCCATCCTAGCCTTGGCTCCTTGGCCGGACACCACGTCCGGCCTACTCCTGTCGTACGGGCGGCAAGTTATCCTGGAAAGCTTCCTTGACCCAATCGAACATCTCGTCGTCCGATATGACCGAGACGCGGTCTTTCGCGTACTCGGCGTCGATCTGGTCTTTGATCTTGACGATGCGCGCATCGTGTTTCGGGATCTGGATGTCGTAGTGGGACTCCACCCAATGCTTGATGCCGGCCGCTCCCGTCTTGTCCGTAATCGCCACGCCCGCGGGGCGACACAGCAACGTCTGCGTATCGAAGCAGTTGTAGATTTCCTCGTTCTTGAGCAGGCCGTCGGCGTGAATGCCCGCCCGCGTGACGTTGAAATCTCTCCCGACCAGCGGGTAGTTCCGTGGAATCTCGAAACGCAACTCCTTGTGCGCGTACTCGGCCAGCTCTGTGATCGCGGCGTAGTTGACGCCCGGGGTCAGGCCCCGTAACTGCGCGTGCTCGATAACCAGGGCCTCAAGTGGCGGGTTCCCGGTGCGCTCGCCGCAGCCAAAGATAGCGCCGTTGGCGGCGCTGCAGCCGAAGAGCCAGGCCGTCGAGGCGTCCACGAGCACCTTGTGGAAGTCGTTGTGTCCGTGCCATTCGAGCTGGGCGGCCGGCACGCCGATCTTGCGCAGGCCGGCGATCAGCTTGGGCACGCTGCGCGGCAGCGCCACGCCCGCCCAGGGGACCCCAAAGCCCAGCGTGTCACAGAGGCGAATTTTGACCGGCTGGCCGTACTGCTCGCCCAGCTTCATAAGCTCGCTGGCAAACGGCAGCACAAAACCGTTGTAATCGGCGCGCGTGATATCCTCGAAGTGACAACGCGGCAGGACCCCGCTGTCGAGGGCGGCCTTGGTGATGTCGAGGTAAGAGGTCATCGCCTGCGACCGCGTCTTGCGCAGCTTCAGGAAGATGTGGTAATCGCTGGCAGAGGTCAGGATGCCTGTCTCCCGCAGCCCCATTTGCGAAACGAGCTTGAAATCCGCCGCCACCGCTCTGATCCAACCGGTGATCTCAGGGTACTTATAGCCGCGCGCCTGGCACAGCTCCACCGCCTTGCGGTCCCGCTTGGAATACAGGAAGAACTCACACTGGCGGATGAGCCCCGTGCCGCCGTCGATCTCGTGCAACAGATCGTAGATGCGCAGCACCTGCTCCGGCGTGAAGGGGGGCCGAGCCTGCTGGCCGTCGCGGAACGTCGTATCCGTGATCCATATGTCTTCTGGGATCTCATACTCGACCTTCTCGTTGTCGAACACGATCCTGGGGAATTCGCTATACGGGAACGTCTCCCGGTAGAGATTGGGCTCATTGGTGTCTACGAGTCTAATGCTCTTATCCGTCATCGTTTATCTCCAAAAAACGTCATCAGCGGCTACAGGCTCGGCGCTGGGCCGAACGTGCGCTCGTGGCGACTATGGCAAAAGCCCGACTGGTCTCGGTCCTAGCCGGTGGTGTCTGCACATACCCCGAGCCGTATAATAGTACCCGATTGCGCCGGGGATGTAAACAAGCCAAAGAATTGCCCATCGCTCCCCCGGCCGCCCCGGTGGAAGCCTGCTGGACCTCGTCAGCCGCACTGCGCAGGCCTCCGGGCCCAGATCAGAGCCAATAGCCGAGGTGGGATTCGAACCCACACGCCCTTGCGGGCAGGGGATTTTAAGTCCCCAGCGTCTGCCATTCCGCCACTCGGCCAAGTGCTTGCCATATATCAACTTACTGACTTAATGGCAACTATTATATCATGCTTTGGACTCCGTTGGGACACCACTCTTCTTGCACCGCTGCAAAGATGAACCTAGGGCTTCCATGAGGATACTACATGCGAAAGCCATGGGTGTACAAAAGGAAAAGCCGGAGGGGCTGGTACGTCGGCTGGTATGACAGCAACGGCAAACGTCGATCAAAGATGTTGCCTAACAAAGCCCTGGCCGACCGGTACGCTCGACGTATCGAGTTCCAACTCAATGAAGTTTACGTCGACCCGATCGCCGTCGAGTGGGATGGCCTTGTCCGTGAGTACCTCGAACACAAGCAGCATGTGCAGAGCCTCGCCTCCGAATCGCTACGTTCGATCGGGTGACTTTGGATTACTTCAAGGCTCTCCACGGTCCGGTGCTCTCCACCAGGCTGGACCAGCGACTTATCAATGACTTCATTGCTCATCGTTTGAAGACGGCAAGCAAACCTACTGTTAGCAAGGACATTCGCAATCTGCGAACCTTTGTTCGCTGGTCGGTTGAGAACCGCTACATGGGGCCGCACGCTGGTCGGTTCGAATGGATTACCCAAAAAGAGGCTAAGTCTCTCCTGGCGCCACTTGTCAACCACTTGAAACCCTCGTCTTTACCGCACAAACCGCTTGTAAAATGTTGCGCACGAAGGGGGCGCAACCAGAGTGGCGGACTGAAAATCCGGGTGTCGGCGCCGTCTGCGTTGAAGTCTATCAGAGAATGTGCGAACAACAACCCACGTGATCCTTACGGCACCTACGTCGTCGTGGAAGGATCGGGTCCTCACATCGGTGGTAGTTCCGGCGGTGGTTCGGGAGGTAGCTCCGGCGGTGGCTCCGGCGGTAGTTCGGGAGGCAGCTCCGGCGGTGGCGCGGGTAGCTCCATCGGGTCCGGCAACGCCCCCAACGGCGGTTCGGATGGGAAATCCATCGGGTCCGGCAATTCCGATGGGGTCGACTCGGGCATCACGCCGAATTCACTATCATCGCCTGATGGCTCATACGCCCGGGCCTCTTTCATGATCTCGTCACCTTCCTGAATCTTTTCCTCTCGCTTGTCAGGGTCCAAATCGGGGAAGTACTTGTCTGTGATGCGACACGACTCATCGTGAATATCCTGCTCAGTCGGATTGCCGGACGCGAGCCTGATTGCCTCTTCTCCTTCCTCGATTCTGCTGCCCCGCTCCTCCGGGTCGAGATCAGGGAAGTAATGGTCTGTCACCTTCGTGGCCTCCTGAGTGATCTTCTCATCTGTCAGCGAACCGCAGTCTTCGGGCGTGAGCCCCTCGCGCACCCACTCGGCCTGATTTGGGAATTCCCCCATCTCGGCCAGATCCTCGGCAATGAATTCGTTCTCCGCTTTTGCATCCAGCCCGGTTATGTCACTTCGCAGGCTCTTTCGCTCATTCGATATGTCAGCTAGTCTGTCCTGGAGTTGTTGCAGCTCGCCAACGGCCTTCTCGAACTCCTCCTGCCTCGACTCGAACTTGATAGGGTCGCCCCCGTCAACGGGTGGGTTGAGGGGGTTCATGAGGAGATCCAAGACGAGCCCCTCCGGATGGTCAGACTGTACGGGCCGGTTCGCGGCATCGAGAATCCAACTTTCAAGGTGATTCACCTGCTCCTGCTTCTCACTCAGAGCGTGCGTCAAATCGGTGTATTGCGCGCTGCACTCCCCATAACGCGCCCTCAACGCGTCCATATTCGCCTCACTCATGTTGCGCTCCTATCATATCAGTGCCTTTGAAATCACAAGGCTCGCCTGGTGAAGAGCCTCCTACCCAGGTAGTCTCTGCCACTCCCGTTCCTGCGGCAACGTCAGCAACAGCGGCTGATCGACATTCTCCTCGAAGACCACATACTGGCCCGGCCTAAGATTCGTGACGAAGTGCTTCTGTTCGTCATTGAAGTTCATGGCCTCACCAAGAAAGTCCCTATCGTCCTTGGACGTCAGACGCAGCATGATCTTCAGATTCGTGTTCTTGACGGCCTCCGGGACAATCTTGGTGGGTATCTGTTCGACAATTACCATCCCTTGTCGCAAGGCCCGTATTTCGGCAAGCATGTCCACAAATAGAGAAACGGCCTTGGCCCGTGAGTCCTGCCCAACCGATTCGCCCTGAGAGGACCTGCCGGCGCCGCCGCGCGACAACAGCCTGTGGGCTTCCTCGACAATGAGCACGTGCGTCAGCCCTGAGGAAACCGGCGGCAGCTTACCTTCGCGTCGAAGCATATCTTCGGCTTGTCGTCGCTCGAAGAGAAATGTCAGTAGAAACGCCATGACGAGAGCCTTCTGCTCATTGTCGGCTATCGCATCCAATTCCAGAATGGTCGGGCGCAACAACAGATAGCTGAAAGGATCGTAGAACCTTGCCAAATCACGACGCGCATACACGTCGGCACGCCGAAAGGCTTCGCCGAGCGGTCCCCCGACAAGATTCTCAAAACGTCGCCGAAACACCTGGCGCCACGTGTAGAGGAATTCGAGCGAAGAAGCGGATATCTTGCCGCTGGACGGAGGCGCCAGGACCTCCTCGAGATATCTATCGACGAAGAAGTCACAGAAGGTGCGGAAGGATGGACGCACAGTGTCGTTCACGATTCGGTGGCAGGCCCGCCCACCCCGCTGAAAGATCCTGAGTCCGCATCCGCCCTCTGGAATGGGCCGTGTGTAATAGGCACGCAAACCGTTCTCGAGCACGAGCGAAAGGATGTCCGTCAATGGGAAGGCTGCCTCAAAACATGATTTGAGATATGATATGTGCCTGGCAACCGACACCCCGGGCTGCAAGCGCATCGGGTCAAACGGGAGGAAGTCAGACGCTGGATTTCCATCGCCTTGGCCCTCGAACCGAAACCGTGCCACGTTCGGGATATGTGGCTTGAGTCGGTCGAAATACTCCGTCTTGACCGGCTCGATGACCAGGAACGGCAGACCCAGACGAGCCAACTCGCGGGCCAGGAACAGCGTGGTGACCGTCTTGCCGGAGCCGGTGCTCCCTACGATAAGAGCATGTTTTGACAGGTCGTCAACGTGGAGGGTATGCCATTGTGCCGCGTCTGAATCGCTCGTGTCATGCGCGTCGAAGAGAGTGGACGTCTGGGCCAGTCCGATCCGGATTCTGTGGGGCGGTGGCGCCGCCGTGCGGGGCTGGTAAGGCACCGAAGAGGCATGGAACGGAGGACGAAGCCGCGTGGGAATGCCGGGGAGTCCCGCCTCTTTCCCAAAGGGCAATCGAAAGAGCCGCTCCGCCTCGTCCAGCGTGTAGAGCTCGGGCATGCGCGACAAAAACCCTTTGTAGGCAGGATCTTGAATCACCGCCAAGGCGTTCAGCCACTCCTCCAGACGCTCTGCATCGTGCTCACTGGGATGGGCCAGAGCCGCGAGATCCGTTAGATCTCGGGTAGGGGGACGGACTTCGAAAGCGCGCATGCCTCCGAATTGGGCACAGAGGGAGTGGGCGACTCCCAGGGCCCGGCTGTCCTCCAGCGCGGCAATTCGGATCGTTAGATTGCACAGGTGCGTGCTGGGCAGCCAGTACCGGTCGTAGATGGCCCGGATCTGCTCTATTCGTGAATAGCCAACGCCGGCCATCTCCTGACTGAAGGGCGCAAGCCATTCACGCAAATAGGTGGCAGTGGCCCTGTCTTCGCAAAGCAGGTCCTCATCAATTGGATGAGCCGCAATACTCAGGATCACCGGCGCCGCATGCTGCATCTCCTGGCAGAACCGATCGCGATGGGAGGAGCCGTCTGTCATCTGGCCGAGCAGGGGCAGACACAGTGGTTGGGAGATGTACTGTTCTACCACCGGGAAACCATACATGGGAATGCGGCGTCTTACGGGACAGTCGAACCGTTCCGTCACGCGGGCAAGCGTCGACTCCGGGACCGCCGGGGTCTGGGGGACGGGGTTGCCGGCTGCTTCCCGAGCACTTCGGCCGTGCAGCCACGGGAACGAAGCCGGGAGGTCGAACATTTCCGTCCGCCGCACGAGACGAGCCACCCGCCACGCCGAGCCGGAGGGGAGACAGGGTTCTAGGAGGGGATTGCCCTGAATGTCCAATCGCGCCCAGCCATAGTCTTCCGGTAGAAGCCTCTCCAGGACATTGACACTCCGGCTCACTGTTCCTTGCGTGTTGCCCACGATGAGGAGCAGAACGTCGATGGAGCGGTTCTCCGCATGGGATACGAAACGCAACTCCACGCCAAGCTGCCCCTGATCCACAACGATGAACCGCATGGCATTCCAGAGGGTATTCTGCGCCAGCGCATTCTCTTCGATTTGGTCCTCGATGCCGGCGGCCCCAAACCGAGGGCAGTATTCGATTCGATATCCAGCTAAGTACTCCATTGTTGTCTCCCCGACAGAATGGGCCGTGCCGTGTCGTGCTCATCTCCGCGCGCGAATTGCCGGGATCGCACACGCCATCAGAAGATCGGCTTTCCTTCCGAATCTGCTTTCTTCTTCGGATCCGTTGCCGTCCTGCCGCGAGATTCCATCGCTTTGATTACTTTCTTTTCCCAATGGGGATCCTTCTCGCTCATCTGTCTCAATCTGCCCAACCGGTCCCTCATGGCCGATTCCCCCATGGATGTGAGCAGTCGCACGAAGTCCTGCCCCACCGGATTCTGCAGAAGAAAGGGCAGTACCTGCGGCGCGGTCTGGATGAGCTGTTCTATGAGCTTCCGTTTGCCGCCTTCTACTTCGGCCGTCTGCGCCTGGAAGAAATCCAGCAGCTTGGTTTCCCTCTCCTGGAGACGTGCCTCAATGGCGTTGAACTTCTCAGAGAACTCCTTGTCGATCGTCTCCACCATCTGCTCGCACTCGGCTGCTGACCCGGGAGCGAAGTCAAACGTCTCAACCTCCAACTCAATGCCTGAGCACTCCAACAGACAACTAATCGCCTCATCGAGAACGCCGGTTTCTTCTTCGGTCCCGTCCACACCGATGGCAGCCACAAAATGCTGCCGCAAACGCTCGCGGAACATCTGGGGAACGGTCTGCTTCGCCTGCAATCGCTTCACTCGATAACTCCGCCACTGCTGGCTTGGCCCCTCGATCGCCAAGTTCAGGCTGTCCCTTATTGCGCGAAGCTGCTCGTAACCAACGATGCTGAGCGAAAGGTTGCCGGGATCGCTCTGGGTGATGTCCTGGCCGGGGGTCAGTTCCTCGCGCGTCAGCATTCCCCTCTCACGCGCTTGGGCCAGCGCGCTGACAAAGCTCTCCCGCATATCACGTGCGGTCTGAATGTGCTCTCCAACATAGGCATCGGCAGTTTGCTTCAAGACGCGATCAAGCAGTACGCGCGGCGTGTCATTCTGGAACAAATCCTCCAGGAATACGGCCATCGGCCGCTCCGGGATGATGTTGCCCAGCTTCGCCATCATCGAGCTCTGCAGAGCTTCAAACGAACGCGGCATGATCACGTATTTCACCGTTGCCTGAAAGAAATCCCCGCTGTCGGCTATGGCCGTCTCCTCCAAACCGATCCGGCCCTGCAACGCCTGGAGGTTAAGGATGGTATACGGCTGACGCATCAGCGACAGTCGCGTCGAGTGGTCCAAAACCTCATAGTGCCGGTCCTGCCGGCGCCCCAGCACCACAATCTTCGTGAGTTCATCGGGATCGAAGCTGAGGTAAGCAGGCCAGGCAGCCGCTTTGGTGAAGTCGAACACGTGGTAAGTGCGCGGGCTCTGCCCCTGGGGACGCGTCGCACGGTAGAAGGTAAAGTACTTGAAAGCGACTTTGCCTTGGGCACGAATCACGAGGACGATGCCGGCCAGAAGGCACAATTGTAGCAGGCGAAAGGGAAAATACTGCCCGCCAAGCCAGGCTTGCTTCGGATACCGAAGGAAATCACTCGCGCCGATGAGGAAGAGAGAAACAACCGTGAGCCCCACACCGAGATACACTCCCATGAGCGAGCCGTAGTCATTCCTAACTTTTTGCCAATAGGGCTGCATGGAAACCAGAGCTGTATCTCCAAGCAGAGCTACAGCCACTCCGATCAACGCCAACATGACGGCAGACAAGATCGCTGCCGGCCAGAAATAGAGGATGACCCCGGCCCCCCCGAGTAGGACGACGAGGGGGATAACCTTGCGCACGATGACGCTGGCGCGCCGTCCGCGAGCCGTTTCGTCTTCCTCTTCGGATTGTCCCTCGGGCGGCGCTGGTGTCTCCACGATGCTGCGCACGCGGTCCCCGGCTTGTTCGCGCAGCCGATTGCCCTGCTCGGTGATTCGGGTAAAGAGAGATTGGAATTGCCCTGACAACAATCCGGCCCGGTCACTCCGGAGGTTGTCGGTCTCGTTAGTGGACAGAGTCCGCCACCAGAACCTCCAGCGGGATTGGTACAGCAGGTAGCCGCCCACGGCGAGCACGCTGGCGTACATGCCGGCCAGCGTCAGCGGC
>CAYNQP010000004.1:0-11376 GCA_964399325.1 uncultured Pirellulales bacterium | reverse complement strand
GCCCACGGCAAATCCCGTGACTTGAAGCAGAAAGGCGAAGAATATCAGGTAATTGTTGGTCCCTGCCGGATTGCAGACGATCGCCCCGGTAAATACCGGAAGGCCGAGCACGTTCCCCAACATGTCCAGGAGGACGAAGACGAGGACGGCCCACCCGAGGAGGGGGAAAGCCAACTCTGACACCTTGACCTGGGAATCCGTGATCGTCCGGCGGACATCATCCAATTGCACTTCGACTTCTTTGGCGACGACGTCTTGTTGCTCCTGCCCCGTGTCCTCTCGCATTGTCTTTCTCCCGTCTCTGCCCATGTAGAATGTGCCATGATCGGCAGTCTTCCCTCGGTCCCCATCCCGATACTGACCACTTTCAGGAGTCCGGAATCAGCGGAGCGCGAGGGAATTGGCCGCACTGTGCTCTCCGAAGCAGGCGGGACCGTGTGGCACATGCGCTTCTCACACAGTCCTCGGGGTACGCGAGTACCCAGAGTCCTGGGCTGCTTCTTGGATTGTAGCAAGCGATTCCTTGTGCCTCAAGCGCAAGTTGGCGAAATAGTCCGGCCAGTACCTTGGCGAAATCTCAAAGCCACGCCAGAGGGTCCTATGATGGACAGTCCGAAACACGGGCAACGGATTGAAGACCCGTGTCGGAGGTTCAGGACCGTGAAGGCCCCGGCGCAGCCCCTATCACGCGGACGACTCATTGCATACCCCACGTTCACGCCACCAAAGGAAAAACCCACCACCGTCTGCGCGCCGCCGATTAGTCTGCGCTCGGTAGGGCCTGTCGGGCCAGCGATCGCGTCGGGCCCATATCCATATGGTACGGCCGCAGCCGGAAGCGGTAGGCGTAGGGCCTGGCCGGCAGCGTATACTCGGGATGCGTGCGGGCGCCCCAACTGTCGTCGCCGCCCACGCCCATCTGCTTGTAGTCAAGGTTTACCGTGATGAAGTCCCGGCGCGGCAGTTCGTTGATGTGCCCGGCCTTCTCCAGGTCCTCCATGCTGAAAGGCCACGCGCTGACGTCCAGCAGCGGCATGCCAATGGCCATCAGGCCGACGCTGTCGCGGTTGGTCAGGATCATCCAGCGGACGTCGGTCTTGTTGCCGTTTTCCTGGGGCCGCACGTAGACGTGAATCTGCTCTTCCACCGGGCCCGAGTACAGGCCGACCACCGCCGCGGTCTTGCGGTCCCAGTAGCTCTCGTGCGGACCGCGACCGAACCAGCTCATCGTGGAGAACTGTTTCGGCACCGCCATCTGCATCCCGAGACGCGGCAGCTCGGGGAGGTTGTCACCCGACGGGTGCAGGCTCGCCTCGACGAGAATGTCGCCGCTGCCGTAGACATCGTACGTGGTGAGGAACTGCGTCCCCTCGCCGACGGGCAGGATCGCGACGGCGGTGATGCGCACCATCTGCGGGTTGACCTGCCGGGCCTTGACCGATTCGACCGTGCGGCCGGGACCGGCATGGCGCCAGACGCCCTGCCGCTGCGCCATGTCGTTGCCATTGTCGTTGTCGATCGGCACCCGCCAGAGATTCGGCGCCAGAGGCGCCGCGATCAGCTCGGTCCCGTCGAAAACCAGCGACTCGAGGCCGCCGCTGCGGTTCCCGACAGCGACCTTGAAGTTGGGACCGACCACCGTATAGGCGTCCGCCTCCTGGTGCAGCTCGACCGGCGGCATCGCGGCCAGATCGGCCACCGACGCGGCCGGGACCGCCACCGGCACCTGGAACTGATCCCACGCAACGACGTACCCGCGCTCGGCCCACGGCGTGTCCTTGGCGAGCGTGAACGTCACCTTCAGCCAATACTCGGCCGGACCGTCCGGTTTGGGTCTTTCCAGCGGTATCGTGACATTCTGCCTGGCCTTCGGCGCCAGCTTCAGCGCGGGCAGCTTGCCTTTCTGGATGATCGCTCCGTCGCAGCTCAGCTCCCACGCGCCATCGACGAAGCCGAGGCTGGTGAAGTCGTATTCGTTCTCAACGGCCACGACGCCCGCAGGCAGATCGAGCGGCGTGACATGAATCCGCTGGTAGACCTTCTTGACCTCGTGCAGCGAGGGGTTGGGCTTGCGGTCGGGCTGGACCAGGCCGTTGCAGCAGAAGTTGCCGTCGTTGGGATTGTCGCCATAGTCGCCGCCGTAGGCCCAGAACATGGTGCCGTCGGCGGCCCTCTCGCGCAGGCCCTGGTCGGCCCAGTCCCAGATGAACCCGCCGATCAGGCGTCGGTGCGTGCGAATCGCGTCCCAATACTCCTTGAGGTTGCCGACCGAGTTGCCCATCGCGTGGGCATACTCGCAGAGGACCATCGGCCGCTCGTCGATCGGGTTCATGGCAATCGCCACGATCTCAGGAATCCTCGCATACATCCGGCTGATGACATCGACGTAGTACGGGTCCTTGGGCGTCCCCACGGCGCCTTCGTAATGGACCGGCCGCGTCGGGTCGTAGTCGTGAATCCAGGCCGCCATCGCCGCGTGGTTCGGGCCGCACCCGCTCTCGTTGCCCAGCGACCAGAAGATCACCGACGGATGGTTCTTGTCGCGCTCGACCATGCGCACCGCGCGCTCGACAAACGCGCCGTGCCAGGTCGCGACATTCGACAGCAGCCCGCCGACGCCGTGCGTTTCGAGATTGGCCTCGTCGATCAGGTAGATGCCATACTGGTCGCACAACTCGTACCACACCGGGTTGTCCGGATAGTGCGAGGTGCGGACGGCGTTGATGTTGTTCTGCTTGAGCAGCATGATGTCCTGGAGCATCCGGCTCAGCGGAATCGCCCGGCCCCCGTCCGGATCGTGCTCGTGACGGTTGACGCCGAACAGCTTGATCGAGTGGCCGTTGACCATGAGTTGGCCGTCTTTGATCTCGATCTTGCGGAACCCGATCCGACAGCTCTCAGCCTCGACCACCTTGCCGTCGCCGTCGTTGAGCGTCAGCACGAGCGTGTAGAGGTTGGGCGTCTCGGCCGACCACCGCTTCGGATTGGGGATGCTCGCCTCCAGCAGCGCGAACGGTACGTTGTCTCTTTGCGGATACGTTTCATTCAGGATGCGCGCGACATCGGTCTTCAGCGGTCCCGAGAGCACGGCTTTCTTCTGGTCGTCATATACCTGCGCCTGCACCGTCCAGCCCTCGAGCGCGGTGTCCGCGTAGGTGGCCAGCTTCGGGCGGATCGTCAGGATGCCGTTTTGGCAGAGGTCGTCCAGCGTGCTGCGGACGAAGAAATCGCGAATGTGGACCTTTGGAGTCGCGAACAGGTAAACGCCGCGGTAGATGCCGCTGAGCCGCCACATGTCCTGGTCTTCCAGGTAGGCGCCGTCGGACCAGCGATAGACCTCCACCGCGAGCGTGTTGCTGCCCGGCTGGAGGTACTTGGTGACATTGAACTCAGCCGGCGTCATGCTGTCCTGGCTGTAGCCGACCCTCTCGCCGTTGACCCACACGTAACAGGCGCTCGTGACGCCATCGAAGTGCAGGAAGACTTCCCGCCCGTCCCAGTTGTCCGGAACCGTGAACTCGCGCCGGTACGAGCCGACGGGATTGTAGTCGTGGGGGATGTAGGGCGGATTGGCCGGATGCGGGTAGGTGATATTGAGGTAGATCGCCCGGCCGTAGCCGTGCCGCTCCCAGTTGGACGGCACCGGGATTTCCTTCCACCCGCTGACGTCGTAGTCCGGCTGGTAGAAGTCCACCGGCCGGTCGGCCGGCTGGCGCACCCAGTTGAATTTCCAGGCCCCGTTGAGCGACTGGTAGTAGGGCGACGCGCCGCGCTTGCACTCCAGGGCGCTCGCGAGATCCGGATAGGGCATGAGCGTACAATGCCCCGGCTCCTTGTTCCGGCCGAAGACCTCCGGGTTCTCCCAGTCCAGCGCCGCCCCCGGCGACGAGCCACCGACCATCGACATGACAAGCATCGAGAGAATCATCCTTGTGCTGACGCCACGCTCATTGAATCGCACGTTTGACATGTGCCTTGCCCTCCAAGTGCAACGGTTATTCGTGCCAGATCAGACGGCCTGGGCTAAAGCCCATCCCACGTGCGTCTCCTTGTACCAGAAACCCCCCCGCCCCGCAATGGTTCTTCGCCCCCGAGACCCGCGCGTGGACTGTCTCCGATGTGTGGCAGCGGCAAGCAGCGCTTGCCGATGGTTGTCCTATCGCTCGTCCGTGCTACTGGGCCTCAACGCGGATGGCATGTCACGCCGGCACGAACGCCGCCATGGAGACGGCCAGACACGGATCGGCAGGCAAGCCCTCGTATTCCCCCGCCAAACCCGGAAGAACCGAAATCACAACGACAAGCAGTGACAACCATAGGTGCTTTTTCATGCCCGAGACTACACCCGCCCCCGCCCGGATAGGAGAAGAGAAAACCTCTCGGCCCCAGCCGTGCTGCAATCGAACCTTTGTGTGATCTCTCCCCGCAACTGCCGGGGGCATAGCAAGTAATGATACTTATAGTCCGTTGATCTATAGTCGTCATGCTGCTCGAATGCACATGTATGAAGAAGGCCCAAGAAGAACACATCAAACGTAGCTTTGGCGAAAGACTCCGGTCGTGCCGTCAGGCGAAGGGCCTTTCACAAGAAGGCCTCGCCCTCGCGTGTGAGCTCGACCGCACGTACATAGGTGGCGTAGAGAGAGGCGAACGGAATATTAGCCTTGTCAACATATGCAAAATCGCACGTGCGCTGGGCATATCCGCCAGAGAGTTGATGCCATGACTGAAGCGCACGGCTACCTAAAGGGATTGCTGAGCAACCTGCGCATCCTGCGGGAGAAGGCGAGGCTATCGGAGGCCGAATTGGAGGAGCGTCTGAGCCTCGGGCCAGGCTGGATTCGTCGTTTTGAAGAGGGAGAAACAACCCCCAGCATCGGCATGTTGCTCGCTATTCTCCATCTGACTGGTGCCACCTTGGCAGACTTGCTTTCCGGCCTTCCCCGTTCGGCTGGTGCTTCGCAGGTTGAGCACCAAGTCTTCGCCGAGCCGAGAGGGGAAGATCTGCTGGTCCATTTCCACTACGCGGACTTTGATGCCTCCTACCTTCTTGGAGATGCGACAATCGCCGAGTTCGATAGCGTGATGAAGAGGCTCCGCGATGGTCTGGCAAGACTGTCAAACGCGGATAACGCTACCTGTGAAGCCATTAAGACCGATGCTGTGGCAACCTGCTTTTTGAAGGCCGTCAGTACTTGGCCCCGCGCAAATCCGTCAGACCTCTGGTGGTTCATCGTTTACCGAGCATATTGTGATCCCTATAACCATCCTGCGCGCTTTGCGCGCCTTGATTTCACGCAAAGCTGGAAGCGAACCGGCGGGTGGGCACTAGAGGAAATCCTGGTCCGCCATTACAGCCCCTTTCTGGAGAGGCATGGGGTGAGATTGTTCATTCCAGACGGCGCAACAAAGAAGAGGATTGTGAGCCGTCTTCAACTGAAGGGACGTGTAGAGGCGGACAAGATCGATGTGACGCTCACTGGAAATCACCAGGGCAAGGAGCGATTCTTCGGTGTTGTGCATGTCAAAGCAAGTTTTGCAGAACGGCGCACGGATGATGTCCCGATGAGCGGATCGCTCGCGAGAGCGGGATTCACATCGCCGCTGTGGACAATGGACTGCAAGAGCATGCCCAGTGCCACTCCTGCTAATCGCGGTGAATTAGGGACCCCTCGCGGCTCTCGGCGAAGTGCCAAGCGAAAAGACATTGAGGACGAGGGCTATTTCACTGGGTGCTTCTCGTACAATAAGAACACGATCGAGACTACGCGGAAAAAGCCGCCTGAGCGTCGAGTCTATGTCTGCGATTTTCGTGATCCGGACGATGCGTTTTCCCGTTTCATCTTGAAGCGTTGGCAAGACGTTTTGTCTCCCATAGGAGACAAGACTCCTCGCGTAGAACTGCTTCCAATCGTTGATTAGATGCTTCAACCTGGATTGGATCGATCTCAAACCCGAGGTACGAGCACCCCATTTTTAAAGCTGCGACTCCTGTACTACCTGACCCGGAAAAAGGGTCGAGGACCACAACGTCGGGGGACATCTGGCCGTAGGCATCGATACAACGCCGAGGCAGTTCTTCAGGAAAACGTGAGTAATGCGCAAGACCGCTGATCTTCTCGCTTGCGAAATCCCACACACTGGGGACTGGGGGTTTCACTCGAAACCAGTGCCCTTCCTCTTTGGCGAAGAGATAGATGCCCTCGTGCTGTCTATGCGGGCGCCGACATCGACCTTCCGGCATGGCGTTGCGCTTTCGCCAAACCACCTCTCCACGGTAGAGGTATCCGTTGCCACTCAAGGCGAGTACTAACCGACTCGGCAATGCGAGCAGATTCCCGTACTTAAGCCACCCTGCTGTATCGTCGACAAACGCTTTGCGCTTCGCTCGCGGCTTAACGTAGGCTGAGTTGTGTTCCGGA
The DNA here is from genome assembly GCA_964399325.1 of uncultured Pirellulales bacterium. Classification (GTDB taxonomy): domain Bacteria; phylum Planctomycetota; class Phycisphaerae; order Sedimentisphaerales; family Anaerobacaceae; genus JAFGLV01. Next base: position 4,954 of record CAYNQP010000004.1, on the reverse strand, counting down.
AGACCGCTCTTGTCAGGGCCAAGTGAACTGTACTTGTGGTCGCCAAGGCGCCAGTTTACAGGTGTATTGTACGCATCCCCAATGTTAATCCAGACGATCCCATGGGGTTTTAGCTTCGGCAAAAACGCGTGAAAGACAGACGTCAAAAACGCAAGATAGTCTCGTGGATCAAGCTCAGTTCCGTTTCCGAGCGAAGTACGTTGACCCCAGTAGGGTGGACTTGTCACGAGAATATCGACGTGAGCGTCCGGTAGGTGCGGAATTAGGTCAAGGCAACTGCCCTGCACAACAGTATTGATTCTAAAGCGATCCGTCATCATTGTGAGATTTCCCTATGATACCTTAAGTCATCATACCAGGGCAATCATACGTGTCAAGATTTTTACTGCTAAGAAATTCTCAGGAGAATGGTCTCGCAGGATGTGCTTCGCGGTGTGCAGGATCCCGTTCTATTCGTTCGCCAAAGGCTCTCGTAGGGGTCAGCTTGTGGCGAGCTGGCAGAAGAACCCGGCTACGTTCATCTGCTGCTTGGCATGCTCGATGGTCATACTGACCTGACTGCCCTGGTCATCCGGCTCAATGAGTTGTCGGGATCGGCATTGCCAGATCGCAGCCCATGTGTGCAACCATCGGCAGTCCTTCGACAAGCTTAGGAGGGGGGCTGCCACACCAACCAAGCTCTCTCCAGATCCGCGCGACGCGTAACACTTGGCGATGCCCCTTCTGGACTCCAGAACCGTTCAATTCAGGCAACACTTCAGAACCAAAAACCGATGTCACGCGAGATTTTCTTATTCTTGTAGGGGCAAATGGTTACAGCGGTCGGGGCGATTTTGTGGGGTGCCTTTTTCGTTCGAAAGACGCGGCACGGCCCTCTTGTAGAGAGACCTTCGAATTGATGAAGGATGATTGATGATTGATTATTGGAGATCATGTACGACGCAATACGCGAGACGCCCGACGGCACCCGGCGGGAGAAGAACAGCCGGTGAGGGCAGCAGCAAATGCGCCAAACAAAGCCAATCTGGCCGCGCCGGTTTCAAGTTCGAAGTCTCAAGTGTCAAGGGGGAAAGCCAGGCGTCGAGTCTTCAAACTCCAGACCTAACACTTTGCACTTCTGCGACCGACTATGCCAAACAAAGCCAATTCCCGGACACTGATGCGCCAAACAAACCCAATTTCGTGCTTTTCGAGGCCGAAAATGAAGGTCGAACTGGAAAACAAAGCCAATCTGGCTGCGCCGGTTTCAGGTTTGAAGTTGCAGGTGTCAAGTGGGGAAAGCCAGGCGTCGAGTCTTCAAACCTCAAACTCAACACTTCACACTTCCGGGACGGACGATGCAAAACAAAGCCAAGCTTGGGAAGGATGGGAGGCCTGGGGCGAGTCATCAGGGCAGACACGGGGGCCTGCCCCTACGGGAGCGGGGCGGCGTGCTTGCAAACGGGGGCGGCCGGGCTATTATATCGGTTCGTAGTGTGCCCGTCAGAGCATACCTGGAGAAACGCCTTACGGCGTCACTACAAGCGTTGGTTGCCGGTATTCGAGGTAGGATTGGAAAGCTCGACACAGACATACGTCCCGCTAACGCGGATTCAGAAGCTCATCGGCGAGCGCATGCTGGCCTCGAAGCGGACCAAGCCCTGCTTCTACCTCGAACGCAAGGCCGACGTGACGGACCTGATGGGCCGCCGGCACAAGCTGAGCAAGTCGCTGGGCGTCAAGATCACCAGCAACGCGTTCCTGATCCGGGCGCTGGCCCTGGCGGCCCGGCAGTTCCCGCTCGTGCTGGGCCGGCTGGTAAGCACCGACGCGGGCGAGCGGCTCGAAACAGCAATTATCAAAATCGCCGACGCGATCAACGTGGGCTTCGCCGTCAACAGCCCGCAGGGCTTGGTCGTGCCCGTGATAAAGGAGGCCGACAGGAAGACGCTGGCGGAGATCGCCGAGCGGGAGCGGCTGCTCACCCAAAAGGCCCGCAGCAACAAGCTCACCCTCGAAGACATCGAAGGCGAAAGCATCGCCCTGAGCAATCTCGGTGCGTACGACGTCGATTCGTTCCTCGGCATCGTGCCGCCGGCGACGAGCGCCATCCTGGCGGTCGGCAACGTCGGCCGCGGCGCCGTGCCCGTGGGCAGCCGGATCGAGGTGCGGAAGACCATGAGTGTATCGTTAGCCGGCGACCACCGTATCGTCGGCCCCGAATACGCAGCGCGGTTTCTCAACGGCATCGCCGAGCTGCTGGCCAAACCCGAACATCTGATATAGGAGGAACCGAAATGCACCGCCACGTCAAAGCCACGATCGTTTGCAGCGTTCTTGTCGCGCTGGTCGTTCCCATGCAGGCACTTGCGGCCGAGGCACCGGTCGAGCTGCTCTGGCCGGCCGGCGCGCCGGGGGCCAAGGGCGAAGCTGCCGGTGACAAGCCGACGCTGACGATCTATCTGCCCGAGAAGGACAAGGCGACCGGCGCCGCCATCGTGATCTGCCCCGGCGGCGGCTACGGGCACCTCGCGATGGACCACGAGGGGCATCAGATCGCCCAATGGCTCAACTCCTTTGGCGTGGCGGGATTCATCCTGACCTATCGCCATCGCAATAGCGGCGCCGGCTATGGCCACCCGGCCCCCTTGCAGGATGCGCAGCGCGCCATCCGCACCGTGCGCAGCCGCGCCGGGCAATGGGGTGTCAAGCCCGACCGCATCGGCATCCTCGGTTTCTCGGCCGGCGGCCATCTCGCCTCGACCGCCGAGACGCATTTCAATGACAAGGTCTACGACGCCGGCGACGAGATCGACGAGGCCAGCGCCCGGCCGGACTTCGCCGTGCTGGTCTACCCGGTCGTCAGCGCGGCCGAGTCCTATACCCATCGCGGCTCGGTGCAGAACTTGCTCGGGCGCAATCCCGACCAAGAGATGCTGGATAAGATGTCAGGCGAAAAGCAAGTGACATCGCAGACGCCGCCGACGTTCCTGATCGCTACGTGGGAGGACACCGCCGTGCCGGCCGAGAACAGCATCTACTTCTACCTGGCCCTGCGTAAGGCCAAGGTGCCCGCCGAGATGCACATCTTCGCGAAAGGCCCGCACGGCTTCGGCCTCGGCGCCAGCATCCCCGGCGCCTCCGCCTGGCCCGGCCTCTGCGCCAAATGGATGGAAGTCACCGGCCTGCTGAAAACCGACTGACGGGCACCGCCGCCTTTTGCAGCTTCGCGAGGCTCGGAGTGGGCCCCTGCCGTCAGTTTCTAAACTGATCCGAGTCGACCCACTTCTGACTCAGCAAGGACCAGAAGTCCAGGGCCAGTTTGTCCCGCACGTAGTCATACGGCAGCCATCCATAGCCCTCGTCTCCCCATCCCGTGCCCCACGAGTTGCGAATGAGCAGCGCGCCGGTGGTTGTCTTCTGGCTGTCCTTGTTCTTGATCTTCTTGGCGTCGTCGTAGCCGACCGCGACGATGGCGTGGCCCCACTGCGCCTTTTCGCCGGGACAGGGGTATGGGATCCCGCCCTTCACATCGCATGCATCGAATGACGGGAATCCCCAGAAGCCAAACATCGAGGGGACGCCGGCCGCGAGGTACTTCTTGACGCTGGCCAGGACGTCCTTCCCGGGAACGTTGGCTCCCAGAGGATCATGGCAGAAGTAGCGCACCGCCTCGTAGTTGTCTGCCATGGCATAGACGAAACCCGTCGGTTCTTCGTCGAAGTCCGGGTCGGCATCCGTGTACGGCCAGAACCTCTCGTCCGGGACCCCGCAGAGTGCCAAGGCGCCCATGGTGTTCCTCAGCCAGGCGCCGGTGTCTCCGGTCACCTGCATGAAGTTGCGCGTGGCTTTGTAAACAAAGAGCCGAGAACCTTCGATGTGTTTGCCGAATGCTCGGCGCTGGAAGTACTCGACGATTCCCACGGCGGCATGGGCCGTACAGGACCCCAGGTTCTTCTGGTTCTCGATGGGTGAGCACCACTGCCTGAGATTGACGGGGCCTGGCGATGCCTTCATCTTCTTCTCAGTCTTGGCCATACCCAACGTCTTGGTCATGGCCGCGATCTCCGGCTTCGCCTCGGTGAAATCGCGCAGATCAGGCAGGGGCGGCAGCCACCCCGTGCCCACCGTCTCGCCGGTCGCGGAAAGCTTCACTGGTTTGTACATCGGGTACATGTGCAATCCTCCTTATTCTCTCTGAGTTTCTGTCGGTTCCATCCTGTCAACGTGTGAAGAACGTGCTTTGCCACCAGACACTGACTTTTTCGCGAATCACCTCCTTTCTGAAATGGCGCGATCATGCGCCCAACGTTGTTCACATGGATTGGCACCAGAATCACAGGAGACACTGGGGGCGACCAGGGATGCCCCCTGAACAGGCTCCGTGCGTGTCTGGAAGCGCCTACCGCCGACCCGGCGCAGTGCCCCACTTCCCTGTATCGCCAGAGTTGCCATGGTCTTCTCCCTCAGTGTCAAGAGCGCACAAGCCCCGCGGGCGCCAGTCTGCGTGATCGCAGAATCTCAGCGCCACAGGTCAGAACTCGTGAAGAGCGCAGCACTTTCGCCTGGTAGAGTGCGAGTTGTGCGTCGGAGTTGATTCCTCAACGGTGCAGGCTGGATTATCCACCGGGACTTCCGGCTGTCAATCCCCACGGCAGGAATTTTGCGGTTTCACCCTCACTTTTTTGCCGCCCTCCCTACCACTGTCAGGCGAAATAGACTTGCACCCTTCTGATGCCGGCGTCTTCGCAAGACGTGTCATCCCTTCGACCTCGCTCAGGGCAAGCCCCGGGCCCGCGCCGCATTGCGGAAGGAATGCCTTCGGCGTAAGACGCGTAACATTCGTGAGGAACCCGATCAGGTCAGCCCTATTCCTCGGCAGCGTCAGGCGGCGGCAGTTTGGCGCGGCACGTGCCGGCTTCTTCGGGCTTGGGCCAGGACTCGTAGAGCCGCACTAACTCGCGCAGCGATTCGA
>CAYNQP010000003.1:31112-32278 GCA_964399325.1 uncultured Pirellulales bacterium | reverse complement strand
GGTGTTGTTTTGGTTTGTTGGGGTGGTGGGTGGTGGGGTGGGGGTGGTGGTTGTGGCGATGGTCACACCGGAGATGGGGTTGTTAGACGAACCGACGAGGCCGGCCATGTAGCCCGCCACGGCCGAGAAGATGAAACCCGCCACGAGCATGACCGCTGCCATCGGAAGCGAGATCATGACATCCTTCACGAAGACCTGGTAGACCAGGAACAGCGGAACGATCGAGGCGATGATGAGAACGAGAACCCACTTCATGGACATATCTTTTTCGGTGCGCTCGATGGCGCCGCCCGCGCCGGTGCCTTTCTTGTACGCGCGTAAGCCGCTGACGATACCACGGACCAGCGACCCGCGCATGGCGAAGATCGTCCACAACCCGCCTAAGAGCATGCCGCCGACGCCGAGGTAGCGGGTCTTGGTCGACCAGATATGGAACGCATAGTCGGTTGCGGATATCGCCTGGCCGGCCAGGTCGCCGCTGGCGTGCATGGGCCAGTCGCTCCCGGCCGCGACGATGGGGATGGCGACGTACCAGTTCAGCCCGCCGCCGAGGAAGATCAGGATGGCGATGTTGAGGCCGACAATGTAACCGACCGAGAGTAAGGCGGGACTGAGGTTTGAGCCGAAGTAGGCGATGGAGCCGCCGACCGACTTGGCGCCTTCCAGGACATTGGGCCAGAGGCCGATCCCGCCAGCGCCGATTTTGAACAGGCCGCTGGCGGCCGCGGCCGCGGCGATGTGCATGACGCCGGCGCCGCCCTTTTGGCCGGTCTCGAGCACCTCGGCGGTAGCGATCCCCTCGGGGAACTGGAGCTTGTCCTCGACGATCAGGGCCCGACGCAGGGGAATCGTAAACAGCACGCCAAGCATACCGCCAAAGCCGGCGATGATCGTGACCCAGAAGAAGTTGAAGTCCTCCCAGAAACCCATGATAACCAGGGCGGGCAGGGTGAAGATGACACCGGCCGCCAGTGACTCGCCGGCCGAGGCGGCGGTCTGGACAATGTTGTTTTCCAGGATGTTGCTTCTGCGAAACAGCCGCAGCACGCCCATCGAGACCACCGCGGCCGGGATCGACGCCGAGACGGTCATGCCCGCGAACAGACCCAGGTACGCATTGGCGGCCGCGAGGATCATCGAGAGCAGCACGCCCAGGACAACCGCCT
>CAYNQP010000003.1:0-31102 GCA_964399325.1 uncultured Pirellulales bacterium | reverse complement strand
TTTCCGGCAGCGACTTCTCGTTCAGACTCATCGCTCGTCCATCCTTGCTGGGCGCCATTGGCCCGCAAGGGCTTCGGCCCATGCGGTTGCTCGTGCCATTCTATTCACGTGGCCGGAAGTATTCAATGTCGGCCTGGAAATTCTCAGGTAGGACGTGCCGTGCGCACCGCTTCGGAAGGACAGGGCCGTGAAACAGGACAAGATACATCTTGTGACTGCGCGTATGTCTGTGCGAGCGCGCTGGTTATGTGAATTGGTGTGCGGGGCACGCCGTACGGCTACAGTCAATATCGCCGCGTCAGTACGTCAAGGCCACCAGCGTTCGTGGGCCGATGGTCGCGAAATCGATCTTGCCTGATTCGCACGAGAATTGCACGTCGCCGTCCGCCGGCAGAACGACGGCGGCTTTGGCTGCGACCGATCGGGAGAATTCCAGAACAGCGGTGACCGCCTCGTCGTTGAAGTTTTCGACCATGACGCAGTCGTCGCCGATCAGATAGAGCGCGACCTGGCTGGGCGCATCGAAGCGCAGGCCGAACGGCGCCAGCAGCTTGTCACGGATCGGTTTCAGTTCTTGCCGGGTCAGTTTGAACAGACTCTTGGGATTGCCATTGACCTTCAGAACGACAAGGTTGTCGTTGTCGGTGACGAAGGTCGTCAGTCGTTTGATCAGGCCGTCAGTGACGAGCACCGGCGCACCGGCATCGAGCAGGGCCCCGAGCTTGCCGTAGACCAGCGGGTCCTTCAGAGCTTGCGCCGGCAGGAAGGCGGCTTTCGCATCGGTGTCGATCGTCGCGGTCGGCACCAGGGGCAGTCCCAACATGCCAACGAAGTCATACACGTAGGCTTCGCCGAGCGCGTCGCTGTCGGGCGGCTTCGGGGCGGCGATCCCTCTGACGGGCTTGTTCCGGGCCAGCTTAGCGAGTTGGAACAGGCCGGGGATCTCGGTGCGGAGCCTCTCGACGTTGGCCGGGCCCGTGTCACGCAGGAGCGAGCCATAGCAGAACAGCAGCATCTCCTTGGCGCCGGCCAGAACCGTCTGCCGAGCCTGCTCGACGTACGTATCTTCGTGTGTGCCGTAGGGATCGAACCAGCCGCCGCCGCACTTGGCCCCGCCGATCTCGCCGAGCCACCGCATAATATAATACGCCTCATATTGCGTTTTCCCTCCCCAGCGCGGGTCGGCGTAGTCACGGGTTTCGGTGCCGACCCAGATGCGGTCGTAGTCGGCGGTCTGCTGGACGACCTCGTAGCCGCGATGGTGGAAGTCCTCGTACCATTGCGGGTACTTGATGATGATCTTGACGTTCGGATTGACGGCCCGGGCGGGCGCCAGGATGCGATCGCGGCTGAGACCGATCATCAGCTTGGCCCGGTATGCGGACCATGACATATCGCCGCGCGCCTGCCCGCAGGCGTCGCACTGGCAGTCGGTGAACAGGAAGTCGTCGATCATGATCTCGTCGAAGATCGACGCAGCGTATTCGAATATCTCCTGCAGATGCTTCTGGGTGGGCTCGTCGGTGAAACACGTGGCGGAGTCCCAGCCGGTGGACTTCTTGCCGACGCCGGTTGTGGTGACACAGCCGGAGATCTCGAAACCGGCGCTGCGGAAGCGGGTCCGGGCGCGTTCCAGCGCTGGCTTCTGAGCGGTGTAGCCGTCGCGGAACGTCTCGATGAACGCGTGCGTAACGCCGGTCTGGCGGCACCATTCGATCGCGCTGTCGATGCCTTCATCGCTGCCCAGCCGATCGCGCACATCCTGCGCGGTAAACAGCGTGGCGATGCGCAGAACGTCCTTGTTCTGGTTCGCTAATTCCCAGAGAGATTGACCCTGACTGCTCGCCGCGACGAAGGCCACGGCAATGACTGCGGTGGCGATACGCCTTATGCAATTTCGTCTGTCCATCTTGTTTCTTCCTGCCGCAGTGGCGTGATTACTTGCCGAGCAGTTCCGTGATTCTCGCCTTGAGCCGGCGACAGGCATCGGCCGGGTCGGGGGCGTGTGTGATGGCCGAGCAGACCGCGATGCGCTCGGCGCCGGCGCGCACCACCTGCTCGACATTGTCGCGAGTGATCCCGCCGATGGCCACGTGGCCAAGGCCGGTGTCGGCCAGCCTTTCGAGACCCTGTTGCACGTAAGCAAGCCCGGCGACGTCGATCTTGGGCTTGGTCGGCGTGGCGAAGACCGGTCCCAAACTGACGTAGCTCGGCAGGGCTGCCGTGGCGGCGTCCAGCTCTTTGGGCGAATGCGTGCTCTTGCCGACGATCAGCCGCGTCAACTGAAGCCGGCGGGCCTGCTCGACGGGCAGGTCGTTTTGGCCCAGGTGTACGCCGTCGGCGCCGGCCGTCGCGGCGACGTCCGCGCGGTCGTTGATAATGCTCAAGGCCCCCATCTCGCGGCAGATATCGACGAACTCGACCGCCAGCGCGAAGAGCCGGTCGTCCGGGATTTCCTTGGCCCGCAACTGGATGCAATCGGCCCCGGCGGCGGCGCATTGGCTGGCCAGCGAGAGGACCTCGGCCGGCAGGTTGCTGGTGATGACGACATAGAGCCGGACCCGGTTGAACTTCTCGGCCGGCTCGGCGAAGAGCACAATGTCCTTTTCGAGCGTGTAGGCTTCGTAGCGCAGGCGCTCGATGGTCGCGGCGGTCTTCTTGTGCTCGGTCTGGATCGTCTCTGCCAGCGCCCGCAAGGCTTCGGTCAGTCGCTTGGCCCCGGCCGTAAAGGAGTCTTTCAGCGTGGTGCGTTCGAGTTGCCTCTCGACCTTTTGCCCGACCCCGACGTCACCAAGGGTGTCTCTGGAGGCCAGGAGGCTTCCCGCGTCGAGCGTGCCGATGGCCGCCGAGAGCTCGTGCCGAAGCTGCTTCGCCCGGCCGCTCAACGGTCCGCAATTGAGAGCGAACCGGCAGTACTCCTCCATCACACGCAGCGCTTCGCGAGCCCGATTGAAATTCGCATCCACGATCCTGTAAGCCGCCCTTTCCATAGCGCCCGCAATTATAGCGCTAGATCCTGCCCGCCAACAGCAAAAACTGCGGCGGCCCCCGGAAGGCGTAACGAATTCGCCATCAGGCTTTCAGTTGGGCGACGAGTTGGCGGGTTTCGGGGGATTGGTCGGACTGGGCCGCTTTGAAGGGCTGGACCTGGTCGGCGTTCTGCTGCTTGAAAAGCTCGTTGCCGACAATGATCTCCCGGAGGGCCTTGGACTTGTCACGGGCATCCTTGAGGAATTTGGCCACACGCGTGCCGTAGACGCCCCCCAGCAGAGCCGAGAGGCCGATGCCTATTTCCAGTAGCGTGTCGGCCATGTCCCAGGGGCCGGGCCGCTCGGCCGCTTCGGCCAGCGCGCTATGGGCCAACTGCCAGTTCGCCTGCGCCAGGATCTGCTCGGTCGTCTCGGCCAGCGGATACTCCTGCGGCAGGCCGCAGTACGAGGTGAACGCGCGGCTCTGGAGCTCCGACAGCTTTGTCAGGGCCTGGAGCTCCGGCGAGGTCTGCTCGGCGCCGGCGCTCTCGGCGGCGACCTCGGCCGTGCGATTGTGCAGCCAGGCATTCTGCTTCTGCCGCTCGCTCGGCGCCAACCGCAAGCTCCCGCAGCCGCTCGTTAGCAAGGCACAGGTCACACTGACAAACACAGACTGCCAGAGTTTGTGCATTCCGTGACGACGCATCGTTTCGAGCATTGTTGTCATCTTTCTCTCCTTAATCCCGCGGAACGTGATACAATACGCTTCGGAGGTTGTTAGCGATGAGCAATCCGCCAACAGATACGGCTAAGACATTCAGACCTCATACAATTCTGTTGTGGAACAAGGTCGCTCAGCATCCCGAGGCCAGGCGGATCGTGAATATGTTTCCGGACGCGCAGGTGCGGATCGTTGAGCGGCAGCGGAGCGTTCCTGTGCGCGACCACGCGACGACGCATGCCCTTGTCGTCGGCAAGAGAACGCTCATGATCGGCGAAGCTTCCTCGTTCGTGCACCGTTTCGACGGCGGTCTCGGCGGGAACGTTCGATGCAGGCCTTACTTCAAACTGGTGCCGGTCTCGAACGGCTGTCCTTATTATTGCACGTACTGCTATCTGGCGTACGTGTACCGCGAGCACCTGCCCGCGATCAAAGTGAACATCAACCACGACAAGATGTTCACCGAGATTCGAAAGGCGATTGCAGGCACGTCCGGCCAGACGGCCTTCAATATGGGCGAGATGCTCGATAGCCTGGCGTTGGATCACGTGACGAATCTGACATCGGAGCTGGTGCCGTTCTTCGCCAGCTTGAGGCGCGGCTACCTCATGTTGCTCACCAAGAGCGCCAACATCGACAACCTCTTGCGCCTGGAGCCAAACAGACAGACCGTCGTTTCGTGGAGTCTCAACAGTCAGCCGATGATCGAGGCATACGAACCGGGCACCGCCGCGCTGGTCGAACGTATCGAGGCCGCCAGGCGCTGTCAGAGACATGGCTATCGCGTCCGGTTTCGCATCGATCCCGGCATACTCTATGCCGAGTGGAGGCCTAGCTACGCCGAGGTCGTGCAACGTGCGCTCGAAGCTGTGGAGCCTGAGAACGTCACGCTCGGCATGCTTCGGCTCGTGCCGGGCCACTTCGGTCTGGCCGCGCGAGCTTACGGCAAGCGGGGCCGCGATCTGAGACAGCACGATCTGGTTGAGAGCACCTCGGACGGCAAACTCCGCTACCGAACACAAAGGCGCGTGGAATTCTATCGATTCATGATCGATGCGATTCGCAGCTTCAACCAGGATGTCTCTATCAGCCTTTGTCGTGAGACGCCGAACGTTTGCAGTCATTTCACCCATGTCTGTAATCCACAGCGATGCAACTGCCTGGCTTGGTGAGGGTCAGCCTGCAGATGCACTGCTCCAAGTGGCGTTTGTTCAGTGAAAGTTCGTTTGACCGAGCGAAGTTTCCACTGCCTGCAGGCGGTACTCGTGCGCGAGGCTCTGCGCCGACAGCGTCTCCAGCTTCTGCGCCGAGTGCTTCTGGGCTTCGAGCAACATGGTGACATCGCGCTGGAGCAGATCGAGTTGCCGCTGCAGGTTGACCCAGCTACCAACGATCAGCGAGGCTAGGGCCACCAATTGCAGCAGCGCCGAAAGGTTGATCCGCCGATCGAGCCGCCAGTTCGTCGTGTTTGCCCTAGCCATCAGGAGTCTCCACTATAGGTCGTATAGGTCCAATGTGACCCATGCCTACGGCACGGCGTAGAAGGCGTTCTTATCGCCGACGCGGAACATCAGCGCGTATGTCCCCGCCGACAGGGCGCCCTGGCCCAGGAAGGATTCGGCCAGATTGAATGCCTCGGTCGGTGCGCCGACCTGAAGCGGCAGCGTGCCGGCCTCACCCAGGACAACCGGCTGAACGCTATAGACGTTGTAGTCTACGTGGCTGACGACCTTCACGGCCCACGCCACCGCCGAAGCGGCCGCACTGACGACCACGCAGGTTTCCTTGCGGTTGTCCGCCCCCTGCCGGGCGAGGTCCGCCAGAACCTGTTGCTGGTCGGTTACATGTCGTTCATCCATCTGCGTGTCTCCTTCGTGCATGGCGAGCGCAGCAGCTAGGTCCTCTGTCGCGCGATCTTCAAGCACGTGCATTGCTGCTCGAAATCGACTTGCACGCGCTCGATCCAGAACCGACTGCGGCTGTCACGCCGGCAATTGAGCAGGTCCCGGCTGTCGGGGCTCGATGTCACTCGGTCGCCCGGCTGAAAGTGCAGCGCCAGGCTCGGCGTTTGTATGTCGATGGTCTCGAATACCTGCGATGACGCGGCGGCGGTGCGACGCACGAACTCGTGCAGGGCCGTGCTGTCGTCCGCCTCGTCGGGCGGGCCGAAATTCTCGGGCCCGGCCTGCACGAACGCACTTTGGACCGAGACCTTGCGATACCTGAATTCGCGCGGCAGGGTGATCACATGATCGACAACCGGGGCCGTCGAGCCGACGGAGCCATCTACGACGACGGACGTGAGCCGGTCATCGCTGACGACCGACGCGGTGATCCTGAACCTCAGCGTGTCCTTCAGCGCGGCCACCCACGTATCGACATCGAGCCGGTCGCCACTGACCCGGACGCCGCACTCGTCGAGCAGGTTGTCGAAGGCGTAGACATACTCCCACCAGTACAGGCCGTCGTCGTAAGAGACTTCCAGAAAGTAGCCCAGAGACCGACCTTGTTGGTTGGCCGTCAGGGCCGGCCAGAACCGTCGGCGCCGTTGGATGTAGTCGGTGCCCGCAAAGATGGCTGAGAAGTCGAACGGCTCACCCTGGTTGTACGGCCCGCTCGTGTAGTCACCCGCTTCGTTCAGGCACCATTTGCGATAGACGTCCTTGACCTGGTAGAACTCCGAGTTTGTCGACGCCGCGAATCTGGCGTAGTCCGTGTCTTCAAGAGCGGGGTCCCACGCCCTGACCAAGTCGAACGTCGCCTCGTAGACTTTGAAGTCACCCTGGCCGATGTAGCGGTGGGTGACTGGGTAGAAGTCACGCCTGCTGTGCAGGGTCGCGATGTTGGTGCGCGAAAGACTGAGTGGCCCGCCTTTCGGCTGGCAGTTCAATTCGACCGCTCGGCCCTGGCCGTTCCGATAGAACACGAGGGCCTGGCTGGGCCCGGTCGGCACCCAGCGCGGCACGAATTGAAATGCTAGGCCGGCCTGTTCGCAGCAGCGGTGCAGCGCCTCCAGGAGACTCAGCCCGGTGACATCAAGATCGCGTGCGAGCTGATGGTCCGTCAGCGCCTGCAATGGGTCCAGGTCCGGCTGGTGCAGACACCCATGTGGCAGGTGCTCGCACAGCAGGTAGTCGATGACTTCCGCATAGCTCCAGGATCGCCCGCCCGCAGCGCCGGCAGAGAACGTGGTATAGGTCTTGCCCTCGACGGTGACGGGCTCGGCGGCGGCGTTCCCCTGCCCGCCGGCGTTGAAGGTCGTATCGAGCCCTGGAAGCAGCGCCGTCAGGCCGTTGCTCTGCCGGACGCGCCGGCCGTAGACCGTGATGCGTCCGAGCACGGCGCTGAAGTCCCTGGCGACAATCTCGACCCTTTCCGTGCCGCCATCGATGATCGTCTCGACGGTCTCGACCTGACCGGCGAACACCGCAAGACCCAACGTGGCCGGTTGTGACGGGCGCCCGTCGTAAAGCTGCTGAAGGCACACGGTCCCGCCCATGCCGAACCGGTCTTCGATGCGTTCGAGCAGCATGGGATCGGCCTCTGGCGATGTCGCTGGATGGTAGGCCAGCCGGGCCCAGCCGAATTCGGGCCACCGGCCTCGCACGATCTCCAGCGGCTCGAGGTCTTCGCACGGAACACCGTCGACGAAGACCACGGTCGTTGCGGCCGGCACGGTCAGTCGTGGCTGCTCAGGTTGAAACAACTCGATTGCATTCGCCATCATGATGTCACCTCCGCTGCAAGTAGGGTCGCCGCTTCGGGGTTGCACGCCTCTATCGGACAGCACACGGTCACCAGTGTCACGCCCTCGGCCCCAGTGGTGCCTTCGGCGCGGACGACAAACGTGTATCTGCCCTCCTCCAAGGCGTCGGTCTGATAGCGGTAGAACCTGCGTCCTTCATAGCGGATCGTGGCGAGGACCGTGTCGAGATCAACCTGACCGGTATCGCCGTCGCCGTAGACCCTGAACACTCCCGGCGCGGCCCCTTGATCCAGTGGGCAGTAGAACCACCGAAGCCGTATCCTGTTGCCGTCCGCCCGGTCTGCCTCGAGGCCAAAGACCGCGTTCGGCATAGGGTCGATCCGCTTCCCGTCTGGGCCCATGCCGACCGTGACCGCGGCGGCAGTGGTCAGTTCCTGATGTCCGCAACTGTTGAACCGTCGGAGCACGTAGCAATGAGTCGAGCCCGGCTCGTGAGATAGGTATGTCGGCAGGGTTATCCTTCGCGCGTGCGGCTCGACCACACACAGGATGTTGCCGAAGTCCACCTCGCCGATGCCGGGGCCCCGGTAGATCGCCGAGCATCCCTCCCGACGTACCCAAAACCAGCCACGCGTCAACGCTGTGCCCAGCTTGAATGCCTGGGCGGTCATGCCGTTGAGCAGCGCGTCGGTCAACCAGACCGTCTCGGTCTCGGGCGCCGTTTGAGGCTGAGACGGCGCCGGCGAGACCTGCAGCGAGGCCACCACTGCCGAGAACGCTTGAATGGTCCCCGCCAGCGCCACAGCGCCCGTCTCGCTGAGAGAGCCGCTTGCGGTAGAAGTTGCCGTCAACCCGCCGCTGAGCTTGCGGTCTAGTCTCCCTATCGCGGTACAGGCCGACATCGCGACAGTCGAACCGACCAGTGTCCGCGTGACTTTGGCGCTCGCACTGCACGCCACCGCAGCGCCAATCGAGCCGACGAGATCAAGCACACCGCCTGTTGTGGAAACCACAACGGCCAATGCGGCCGGACGCTCGAACATGACGAACGGCTCGCGGTAGAGTTGGGCAATCTCACCGGCCGTAAGCGCCCGGCTGTAGACGTATACGTAGTAGATGCTGCCCGGCCAGTAGTTGCCGAGGGTTCCCCCGTAGTAGGCCGAACCAATGGATACCCTGCTGGCGTGAATGGCGGTGTAAGCCCCTGGGGCGGATGTGCTGATGACTGCGGCGTCCCTGAGGCAGTCGTATGTGTTGGCGCTCTTGGCGAATGAAAAAGCAAGCTGATGCGGATGGCCGTCGTCGAACTCGGCCCCGCTGCTGTAAACATTGACAATGTTCGTGTTGCCGTCTTCGCGGAAGAGGCATCGGTACTTGCCGGAGCTGAAACATCCGAGCACGAACCGGCATCCATAGGTTGGGTCGCCGATTCCGACCGCCGTGTGTTCGAGGGACACAGGATCAACGCGGACTTTCGTCACGACGGTGAAGTCTTTCTCAAGATTGATCGTCATATCACCCAAGAAGACTTGATCGGCGCCGTTGAAATCGCATCGACCCAATCCCCACGTAGGCGCGGGATCCCCTGCGGCGGCTAGCGCGTGCGCGTAGTCGTGCGTTACACTGCCGGCGCCTTCGTTCAGAAGCCAACACGCGGCCAGCCCCTGCGTGAGTGGATGGCCGGGCTGAAGCAGCCTGCCGGGTGGTGGCTTGAGCAGGCGCATCAGCTCACCGTCTTTTCATTGATGCAGGCCGAGACAGTGATCGCGTTCGACGAGGCATTGCTTCTGGCGTGGAGCTTGCCCCCTTTGGCCACGGGGCAGCTAACCGTCTTGACCGCAGGGTCGTTGGCGTAGGTGTCCAGCACGGCCAGCAGAATCCCATCGTCGCTGTCGGCGGGGTACTCATCGGTCGAGGCGCCGTCGGGATCGCCGCAAGTAGCCAGCAGATAGAACTCGATCGTGTCTCCCGAGGCCGGCGTGCTCGCGTTGTCCGCCTTGAGCGTCACCAGCGCGTCGACGGCGGTCGCGCTGAAGCTAAACGCATCCGCGGTGGCCGTACCGCCGGCAGTGACGGATTTGGAATTATTGCCGCTATCCCATTGGACCTGAATCTCATTGTTGGCTACAGCCATGATTGGTCTCCTTAGGCTGGGTTGCCGACTTCAGTTTTGACAGGCGTTTTGAAGCCGCCATCATCAATCAAGTGATACGTCAAGATCTCCGGCCACGAATCGCACGGTGTCGCCGCTGCCGACGGCCTTGGATTGTGTCAAGGTCCCGTGGGCAAGCAAGTTACCTCCGGATGCAGCGTCGAACAGAGCAAAGTGTGTCACGGTCCCCCAGGTGTCGGTCGCCTCGTCGAACTCAACAGTGTTGGCGTTGTCGAGTGACCCGCCGGAAGCCGAGTTCCAGTCGCCGGCGGCCGTCGCGGCGCGCGCGTAGCCGTTGCCGCTCGGTTCGCTCAATCCGGCGCCGTCATCGGCGGGATCAGCGGTCGAAAGACCAACATAGATCGTCGGCGGCGTATAGCTCCCTTTGCCGAAAATATGGTCGAGAATCTCATTCTCCCAGTAATCAGAGAAACTACCCATGAGTTGCACTCCTGTAAAATTCGAAAGGCCAGGCTGTCACTCTGGCGTTCTTGCGACGGTTGAGGCGTCCTCGGTGAGGACGTGAGCCAACAGGACCGTCTGGCCATCGTCATCGTAGTAATCCATCTTCTTCGTGACCTTGTCCTGCACGGTCTTGTTCACGAGGACCTTGATGGCCGTCAACTCCCCGACGCCGGTCCAGACAATCTCCTGACTGCCGACAAGCGTATCGGTGTCGGCCGGAGCGGCCCCGGCCTGAACGAACACCTGAATGGAATAGTCCCCGGCCGGAATGTTCGGATCGAAATCGCCAACGTGGCGGCTGCCACTCTTGTCCGTCAGGCCGATAGCGTAGTCGGCGGCGGCGTGACCATCCGTGCCCCAGTTCTCGAAGACCTGTCCCGCCGTGCGCCACACTTGTCCGGCGTCATTGCGAATGACTGCGTATAGCGTGCCGCCCGAGACAGAGTCCGCTTGAATTTCATTGGCCATGTTGCTGCCCTCTCATCAATTGATCTTGGAATCTATGCTTCCTCGGTCCACGTGCCGTTCTTGGCTGTGGTGGCCCAGTCGCCGTTGGCATCGGCGACGAGCGTCAGGGCTGCACCGATAGCGTCGGCCGATTTGTACTTGCCTGTCGCCTGGCCGCTGTCGTCTCGAATCGCCGCGGCCTGCGGGTCTACACGCAACTCATAGGCCGCTTGGACGGCAACACTGAACTGTGTGCCCTCGGGAGCGTCCGCCGGCAAGGTGAGCGTCACGGTTCCGGTCGCGCCCAGATTCGTGTGCACGCCGCCCGACTCGGCCGGCGTGAGATCGTCGTCCGCGACATGAGCTTCGATGGGTTTGCGAACGCCGCCTGCCTCGTATGGAATGACGCAGTTGTGGCCGGCGCGACAATCTGTGATCGAGGCGATGTCACCGCCGGAGGTGCTCACGATGGCCAGTCGAATATGAGGTGTGGTCACCATGTTCGGGAAGCTGTCATACTCATCGGTGACGAGCGTGCCATCGGCGTCAAGGTAGACGTAGATGGCTTCTTTGTCGTCAGCCAGGGTATTGCCGGCAGAGCCTTCGCAGGCAACCAACTCCGCGCCCAACCAGAATCTACCGGCCTTGACCCCTATGTCCAACCCGCCTTCGTCGTAGACCCTCAGGTCATTGGCTCGTTGCGTTGCCAGCAGCAAGCGATACAGCAGCTTGCGGAATTGGAGGTAATAGGGAGCGGTACCGGTCGGAATGTATTCGACGCCGGTCTGACCGTCTGACTGTAGATTCAACAGTTCGTTGTCCGAAGGATATACTTCACCCATCGTGTTCTCCTTGTGTCTATGCCTGGTCCGGTATGCTCAATGTGAGCTGGTTGCTCACCTCGCCAAATGTCACGATATCGAGTCCCACAGCCGGTTTGGCCGGGGGGATGACGGTAATCGATGCAGTCTCGCTCGCGGGGCTCTCGTTGCCTTCGCCATCGGTAACTTTCACGCCAAAACGATAGCCGCCCAAAGGCAGGACCGGGCTGATCCATTCGACTGCATCTGCATCAAGACCGAAATGCCCGTACCCAAAGCAGCCTTTGCCAAACCCGATCGCTGCCGCAGATTCATAGCCGAAGTCACCGGTGCCGAATTGAGCCATTCCGAAACCCGCCTTGTCCTGTCGGCACGGCCAAAGCGAGATCGGCGTTGGATTCCAGGGTGCGCCGTAGTCGATTTGGCCCGTGCCGTTGTCGAAATAGACGTTGGCCGTTGCTTCGAGCGGAAGGCTCTGGCTACGCAGCAGCGTTAGTCTGACACGCGCGCTGCCGATCTGCGACGAGCCAAGCTCATCGGCGCAATCCACGTGCGCGTCTCCGAGCTCAACACCGACAACCTCCAGCCGCACTGCTGATGCGAACGACGAAGGAAGCTGAACGACCAATTGCCGCTGCTGCGGATCGAGAGTCGCCCCGGCGAACCGTTCGTTGACGTAAACCTGATAGAGTTTTCCCTCCAGGTTGGAATGCCAAGTCGCCAGGGCTGTGCGTGAGAAAACCGTGCAGCCGCCCTCGGCGGAAATCCCTTCGGGCAACACGAACGCTCGGACATTCTCGATACCTTCACGAATAATCGACATGGCCGTCAGCTCCCCAATTGCCTGTAAACGACTTCATACTCGACGACGACGCCAGGGCCGGCCGTGCGCTCATCAAGCAGGTTGAAAGCATCCATGCGAAGATGGTCGTATTGCCAGCCGTCGGCGGTCACGAGAGTATGCGCGTTTCCATCGATGAGAGTTGTTATCGCATCGATCCGAGAACGCAGCGCCGCCTGGCTCGCGGCCCGAAGGACACCACGCTGCCGTACTGTGCGACTCCGCTGGCCCAGATCGATGCTAACCGTCCCATCCAGACCGGCGACCGCCCGCTCAATCGACGCGCGTTCGAGACTGCCGGCCTCGATTCGCAAATCCTGTTCATCGAACAACGCTTTGCCATCCAATGTCGTGTTCACGGGTTACCCTTTCTGCCTTCAGTCTCGCACCAGTTTGATGGCGCCGCCAGCCCTCGTGACGTCGGCGATGCCGTCGGTGCCCAGGTCAACCGCCAGATGGCATTGACGCCGGGCCTTTTCGAAGAGCCCCCTGTAGTGAAGGCTCTTCTCCCAGAAGTCCTCGTTCTTCGCCTGCCCGGCCCACATGGCGTAGACGCACGAGATGACGGCGAATACCGAGACCCTGCGTAGCACCTCCGTGTCGATCACCTGCTCGACACTGATAACGCTGGTCGGGTTGCCCGGCTGGATGCCAAAGTACGCCGTCAGGTCGCAGCCCACCTCAACGGCCTGAGGACGCAGCGTGCTAATCCGATACGAAATGTCGTCGGCCGCCGGAGGCGCGACGGGGTCGTCGCCCGTGTCCGCTCTCAGGACTGAGACCGTCAACTGCGTCGCAGAATCAACGGAGACGATCTCGTACAGGCCGTCGAGCGAGCCGTCGTTGGATCTCAGATACACAACGCCGCCGGCCTCGATGCGGGCGCCGACAAAGTCCGCGTCTTCGGCCGTCAATGCCGTGCCGCTGAGCACGGCCCCGGTTCCGGCGGCCCGCACTTGCGAGGGCAGGTGAAGCTCGCCGAACAAGACCGGCTCATATTTCAAAATGTCAACATCGCTTGAGAACTTGACCATCTTCGTCTCCTCATTGCGGATTGCGGATTGGAAGCGCCTGAGCGCCCCAATCCGCAATCCGCAATTGGCATCAACTGGTGCTCAGATCGCGAATCAGTCCGTGGGCCGCTTCGTTCTTCAGTTCCAGGGTGTACTCACCGATGAGTTCGCCGCACTCGTAGTCGCCGCCGCTGGCCAGAGGCTTGAAATGAAAGCTCCGGCCGGCCAGGGGCAGGACGCTGATGCGCGACGAATCCAGGAACAACGCGGCGTCCTGCGGCAACCAGCGCGTCGTGACGATCCGACAAGTGCCGAAGTCACTCTCATAGACGCTCACCATGTCGGTGAACTTGGTGTCGTTGGCGCCGTAGGCTCGGCTGTCGGAGCAGAAGGCGTTGATCTTGCGCTTCTGGAAGCCACCGACGACGATCAGGTCCACAGTGCCGCTGCTGTTCTCCCAGATCTTCCGCAGGATGTAGTTGACCTTGGCCTCGTCCAGGTCGGCCCCGGCGGGGAAGCCGCTGTCACCCGTATGGAAGATATTCGACGCGAGGTGCTGAACGATGCCTTTCACCGTGCGCCGGACGGTGCTGCTGCCCTGCGGGTTGCTGTCGGGCTGACCCGCATTGATGACGGTGTTCTCCAGATCGCGCAGCAACTCGCGCAGCCGCTCTTGCTTCTGGTAATCCATCTCATCAGCCAGGCCAAGTTGGCTGGCGGCCATGTCCGAGCCGCTGACCTCCACCGCTTTGGTGAATATTTGGGTGTAGTTGCCGCAGCGGACGCGGTTGGTGAAGCGGGCGTTGGGTCTTTCCGCGCCTTCGAGAGCCGCGTTGCCCAGGATGTTGAGGATCAGGTTGTCGGCCAGATTCTCCGGCGTGGTGCCGGCATATCCTCGAACCACCGTGAGTGTGTTGGTGCTGACGGCAGTCACCAGCATCAACTCTTCACCGCCTTCAACCTGAATTTGATCGCCCACTCGGAAGCGGTCGCCGTTATCGACGTCGAAGCCCGTGTCCGCGCTCGGATCGCTCCAGGTGGCGTCGTTGATCGTGTCCTTGTTCGGCAGAAGCTCGTCTTCCAGCCATTCGTGATGCGTGCTGGCGGCCTCGCGCAGAGGGTCGCCCAGCGCGTCGAGCAGCGGTGTCTCGTAGGGCGAGACGATTGCGACCAAATCGGAGACGTCCTCGGCCAGTTCAGGCAGCGTCGTCCCCGCGGAATACGTTGCTTTTCCGGTAAAAGCCATTGCCTATTCTCCTTACAAAGAGTTCAGTTGCTTTCTTGAGTTTCGCTTGTCGTCTTGAGTGCCTCATCCGCGATCAGAGCACGTTCCTTCGCAGCTTGAGATACTCTTGCAGGTCCGCGCGATTCCGTGTTTGCGCGGCCTTCTGGGCGGCCCGTTCGAGCGCGCTTCGACGAGGCGCGATGCGGTCTTTGGCGCCGGCCGTCTTACGTGACGTCACGCTGTGGTCGGAACCGCCGAACAAGTAGCTCTTCTCTTTCTTGAGCTGCTCGATACACGCATCCAGATCGCCGTCTGTCCTGTCCTCCATCCTCACCTTGGCCATCAGTGCGGCGGCCTCCAGATCGGCGGCGCCGGCCGCGGTCAGCTTGCGCGCCAGTTTCCGGTCAAGCTCCAGCACGGCCAAGTCATCCGACATCTGCGTAATCTTCTGATTGGCATCAGCCAATTGTTCGGCCAGATCTTGCGTTTTCTTCTCGGCACTCTGTGCCCTTCTTCGATACCGGATCGATTCGGTCACCGGAACCAGCCTTGTGATATCGTCGCCGGTTGCCTCTAGCTCTTGCTCCTGCATCGTTTCCTGCGTTTGACTTGAATTCATGGCTTCTCCCAATGGTCACTCTGGTAGCTTGAATAGGACCTATCGTTCCTCGTTCTTGGCGACTTCATAACCCAATTCTCTGAGCACTTGCTCAGTGGGGACGCCCAGCTCCCGCTTGATCTGGGCCTCCTGGAGTTTCTCCATCACGTTTTCGGGCAGGGGACTGGCGAAGACGATATCCACGTCGCGCTCGGCCTCGCTGCTCTGGTAGATGTTTGCCGTGTCCAGGATGCTCAGGACCATGCGGCATACTTGCCGGATCCCTTCGCTGTAGGTGTGGCGCTTGCGCTCGTTCTTCGAGAGCATCCCCATGAATGTCAGCCGCAGAGCTACGGCGCTGGTCAGATTGCCGAGCTTGTCCTTCAACACGCCTGCGACGACCGGCGTCACGCCGCTGGCCTTGTCCAGCGCCTCGCGGATTTCCCCGATATGCGAGTGCTCGCTCGGGGCCGCTGCATCGCCACCGAATTCCTGAATGGATGCTTCGTGATTGTCCGTACACCACATCCGGCCCGGAGCGATAGGCTTGTCTTCGAAGCCTTCGATCCCCTTGCCGAGATACATCTTGAATGACTGAAACGTAATCCGGTTCGCCCGGTCGCTCAGCCTCGTATTGAGCTCGTCCTGCAACGGAATCAAAGGTTCAACGTCACTGACCCCCTCGTAGTAGTAGGGTTGTGCGATATTCTGAATATGCACCACGGGCAGGAATCCCCAGGGCATCTGGCCCTCGGCGACGAGTTCCTTGTCTTCGTAGCGCTGCCAGTATGCGGCAGACGTGATCTCCGTCACTGTGACGACCTGGCGAGTGTCGGCGCGCCGGCCCGCGGTTGCCATGAGACGCGAAAGAAATGAGTTCTTCTTGCCGACAGCGTTCTTCTTCTGGCAGAAGTGCTGGACGTAGTGCGTGATGACCCTGTAGTCGTCTTCCTCAAGAACAGGCAGTGCTCTCGGTGCCTCGATCAGTTCAAGATCGATGGACTGTGCCAATTGCAGCACCGTGGCGAGTGGGAGAGTGCGAGGAAAGGAGGGGCTCGCGACGTGCTCCACGATGCTGTGGGAAGGCCTGACGAAGCAATCGACAAAGCCGTAGACACTTCCGAGCACTGCCATGTCCTGGAAGAAACCAAGGCCGCCGTTGGCCGCAAAGACTACCTTCAGAATAGACTCTATTTCGCTGCGTCTTCGGCTGTCCGGCGCCTTGGAGACAATACTAATTGGTTTTCCAAAAAGAAAATCCGCCGCGGCGTTTACGCGCCACGCGATGTCGTTCTCGATCACAACCTCTTTTCGCTGGATATCCTTGACGGCTCGCGCATCAAATGCTCCGAGTTGGGATGTGCGCGCCAGCCCGGTGATTCTGAACGGAAGCCCGACCTCCTGCGCCTGAACACAGCACCGGCCCGACTCGCTGACCTTGCGCTCGGCGGCGGTGCCACCGGCCACCTCAACGACCGGGTTGGCGTAGTAGTCCCACAGCTTCGAGAAATGTTGGTGGATGTCCACGGAGTGCACGTCAACGAGCCATTCGAGATAGTCCGCATCAATGCGTGCGTCGCTGAAAACATCAAGCTCAAATCCCATGTCCGTCTCGTCCTCATTTTGTAGGGCGGGGCTCCCGGCTCCGGCTTAGCCTTCGCCGCGGCGAGTGCCCCACCGCGATGGTGTCGGCGGGCTCCAGCCCGCCCCGATGCTTCACAACCGACAGGCTCACGTTTTTGCCTGCCTCCACAGAAGGAGGGTGTTGCGTGTTTTGAACGAAAAACGGGGTGCGAAAAGTTCAGCTTCTTCCTCTAAGCCATTGTTAACACAAGAAATAAAAAACTTGCAGTGACAGACGTTTTTGGTTTTAAAGTGTTGCCTAAATTGAACGAAATTGAGGCACACGGCATCGCATTTTGGCTCTGCCGGGAGGGCGTCAGACCTGGAGTCAACGCATCTTGATCCGAGTGGGTTGCAGGGCTGGTCATACCTGGATATATTCTCAGAACATTCACCCCGAGCGGGTGGAGATCATCGTAGGGATCCTGGTTGAAGGGTTGGTCGTTGAACGAAACACATGTAGCACAAATCGTCTCGGAGTTGTCACTGCGGCCGGGGCAGGTCGTTGCGACAGCCGCATTGTTGGACGAGGGGGCCACGGTTCCCTTCATCGCACGGTATCGTAAGGAGGCCACGGGGAGCCTGGATGAGGTCGCCATCACCGCGATCCGCGATCGCCTCAGTCAGCTCAAGGACCTGGATGCCCGGCGCGAAGCCATCCTCAAGTCGCTCGAAGAACGGGGCCTGCTCACCGAAGAACTGCGGAAGGACATTATGCAGGCCGCGAGCCTGACCGTGCTGGAGGACATCTACCTGCCGTTCAAACCCAAGCGGCGCACGCGCGCCACGATCGCGCGCGAGAAAGGGCTGGAGCCTCTGGCGGAGTTGATCTACGCCCAGGATCCGGCGGTGGACCCTGCTGCTGAAGCCGAGGCATTCGTCGATGCCGAAAAGGGAGTGGAATCAGTCGAGGCGGCGCTGGCCGGTGCGAGCGACATTATCGCCGAATGGGTCAACGAGGACCAGGCAGCGCGGGCCAGGATGCGTGAGCTGTTCTCGGAGAAAGGCTTGCTGCGGTCTCAGGTGGTTCCGGGCAAGGAAGAAGAGGGACGCAAGTACGAGGACTACTTCGAGTGGGAAGAGCCGGTGGGCAAGGCCCCGTCCCACAGGATTCTGGCGATGCGCAGGGGCCGTCGCGAGAGCTTCCTGAGGCTACAGGTCGTCGTCCCCGAGGAGCAGGCTCATCGCCTACTCGAAGCGCTGTTCGTGCGCGGACGTTCCGCCTGTTCCGACAGGGTCAAGCAAGCCGTCGTCGATAGCTACAAGAGACTCCTGGCGCCGTCTATGGAGACGGAGATTCTGGCCTCGGCCAAGCTGCGGGCCGATCAGGAAGCGATTCGCGTCTTTGCGGAAAACCTGCGGCAACTGCTGTTGGCCGCACCCTTAGGCCGCAAGAATGTGCTGGCGATCGATCCGGGCTTTCGCACGGGCTGCAAGGTGGTGTGTCTCGATCGACAGGGCCAGTTGAAGCATTCCGATGTGATCTACCCGCACCACGGTGACAACCGGGCCGCAGCGGAGGTCTCGAAGCTGACGTCTTTGTGCCAGCGGTGTGACATTGAGGTGATCGCAATTGGCAACGGCACCGCCGGTCGCGAGACCGAGGCCTTTGTCAGGAAGGCCAAGCTCTCCAAGGACATCACCGTGGTCATGGTCAACGAAAGCGGGGCCTCGATCTACTCGGCGTCGGACGTGGCCCGAGAGGAATTCCCGAACGAAGATGTGACGATACGCGGCGCCGTCTCGATCGGGCGAAGGCTGATGGACCCACTGGCTGAACTGGTGAAGATTGATGCAAAGTCGATCGGCGTGGGGCAATACCAGCATGATGTCGATCAACTCCTGCTCAAGCAAGGGCTCGACGACATCGTCGTCAGTTGCGTCAACAATGTCGGCGTGGAGGTCAATACGGCCAGCAAACAGTTGCTCCAGTATGTCTCGGGATTAGGGGCACAACTGGCCCAGAACATCATGGATTATCGCAACGAAAACGGGCCGTTCAAGTCGCGAAAGGAATTGAAGAAGGTGCCGCGCCTCGGCGCGAAAGCCTTCGAGCAGTCAGCGGGTTTCTTGAGAATCCGGGACGCCGTCAATCCACTTGACTCCAGCGCTGTGCACCCAGAGAGTTACGGCGTGGTCGACGCCATGGCATCCGACCTGGATTGCTGCGTGGCGGATCTGATGAAGAATGACTCGCTGAGAATGAAAGTGCGGCTGCAGGACTATGTCAGTAACACGGTGGGGCTGCCTACGCTCAATGATATCATGCAGGAGCTAGCCAAGCCGGGCCGCGACCCGCGCGAGCAGTTTGAAGCCTTTAGCTTCGCGGACGGCATCAACAAGATCGAAGACGTCCAGACCGGCATGCGGCTGCCCGGCATCGTGACCAACGTAACGGCGTTTGGCGCCTTCGTCGATATCGGCGTGCACCAGGACGGGCTGGTCCACATCAGCCAGTTGGCCGACCGTTTTGTGAAAGACCCCGCCGAAGTGGTCAAGGTTCACCAGAAAGTCATGGTGACGGTCATGGATGTGGACTTGGCCAAACAGCGCATCAGCCTGTCGATGAAAGGTAGTCCGAAGCGAGGCGGCAACCCCAGTCGCAATTGAGACGCACAGCCGCAGCGGCCGGCGGTCGAACTACGGCAACCGCGCGGGCGTATGCACCAAGAGATAACCTTCGAGAAGGGCATCAGAGGATTGCAGGCCAGTGGAAGAAAGACAAGAACTGATCGACGAGCAGCACGATATACTGACCCATCCGGGTCGGCGGGATAAGATATACATTCTGACGGTCGATCCGGTTCTGTCAGACGATGTCTATGAGAGGATCCATGAGGATGTCAGGCTCAAGAACTGCGAGCTTGTCCGGCCGCGTGCAACCGCCATTCGGGATGCGGTCGAAGAAATCGCGCAGCTCGCCCAGGACACAACTACCGCACGCGTCCTGGTTTTCGACGTGCGGCGGGCGACTCTGCCGAAACTGCGCGGGGTCTATAACACCATCGTCGGCTACAACCGCAAAGACTTCAACAAGCTGTGTTATACTATCCTTATCGGGGATGGCCCGCCGACACTGTTTCGCAACGACCGGGGTGTGGACGTCTTTGTTCTCTATCTGGCCTCTCACAGGGTGGATTATCATCCGGCTGTTTTCTTCTTTGACCCCCTGCTTCACTACGGACCCGATGAACTGGAGCTTCGCGCCATTGACGATGAGTTCGTCGTGCCGGACAGCGTGCCCCGACGACTGATCTCCTATTTCCGAAAGAGCGAAAATGTTAAGGTGGATAAGATCCGCCGGTTCCTTCGTGCGACGGGAAAGGACCAGGAGACCCAGCAGCGCAGGCGGCGGATGCTCAAACGCATGTACAGGAAGCGCATCGCCGAGCAGTTTCCCGGCCGCGAGAGCCAGCTCAAGGCCTGGATGTCCCGGAAAGGACTGCACTTAGCTACCGAGCGGTTGCACCTCTATCCGCTCTATTTCGAGGACTGGGTTCACGACCTGATCCAAAAGGCCAGACAGAATGCCTCCGCCTCGGGTGACGCCATGGCGTGACTATGCGAACCAGCCGGAGAAGCCTTGCCGATGGCCCGGTGCAGAAATCACACATCTTTCTTGGCAATTTGTTGAAAAGACTGGACGCAGCCCCCGACGAGAGTCTATACTTATCCATGGAATAAGGAAAGCACCGCCCGTGTGACAAGGTGGTCGTGTAGGGGTCGGTGCGAGGGATTGATGGGCCTAATAACTCTGTAAGGAGGTGGGGTTATGGGTGTTCGGGTACGCCATCTAGTCAAATCGTCTCTGTTGATCGTATTGGTTCTCATGTTGTCCCTGGCGGGGTGCTGCACGAAGTGCACGGGCGATAAGTGTACGCCGCGAAGCCCCTGGCAATCGCCGACGATCCACGCAATGCGCTCGCTTCTGCTGGTTAACACTGAGGAGTTGAGGATCGTTCTGCTGGACGGCGGGGAAGCCTATCCGACATGTGTCGCCGAAAGCGGGGTGCGCGAATACCACCTCGTTCCCGGCGAGCATGGAATGACCGTGGTCTTTCGCTATGCGGATAGTCCGCTTGCCGATGTGACGGGTCTGCCGCTGACGCTGACACACGAATTCCTGCCGGGGCATGAGTACGTGGCCGTCTACCGTGAACACGAGGGCGACACGCCCGAGTCGGAGGCGGGTGTCGCAGAAGTCGCGACTACCGTCATCGATTCGCCAGATCTGTACTGGTCTCTGGAAATCCTCGATGTGGCCGATGCGTGGAATGCGGAACCAGAGGTCGAAGCGGCGCGGGCCTATAGCGCCTGGATCACAGGAACCAGTGCGAATTTGGGACAGGCAGAGCCACGGCAGACCTATTGAGGTTCGTCTTTGCGACAGACAGGCAATCTGCCGGATCCGAGGCAGGCGCGCCCTGTGCAGAGACAAGCGTGAGGTATTGATGAACCGAGTGACTCTATAAGGAGGTAGGGTTATGTCTGTTCGCACAAGCGGTCTATCGGCACTGTCCTTCTGCATCATGTCACTGGCGGCGTACACCCTAACGGGATGCAGTACACGGTGCGGCAGCAAGTGCATGCCAAACGGCCTCTGGGAATCGCCGACCATTCAGGCGACGCGCGCGCTTCTGCTGGTCAACACGCCGGAACTGCGCATTCTACGCGTTGACGGCAAGAACGTAAGTCCATCGTGTATCACGGAAGGTGGGGTGCACGAATACTACCTGCCGCCCGGCGAGCACACACTCGCAGCCTCGTTTCGCTATCAGGCCCCCGTCAGTGGTGGCCTGATCGGAGCCGTGGAGGGCAAGCCCCTCACGTTCCAGCATCCGTTCGTAGCGGGGCATGAGTACGTAGCTGTGTACCATGAGCACCCGTATCCAAGACCGGAAACAGAATTTTTTCTCGAGACGGTAGCGGTCACCCTTTTCGCGCCGGAAGACTGCTACTGGTCTCTGGACATCGTGGACCTTGCCGACATCCATCCGAATTCGCAACCGGAGGTCAAATGGGCGCGGCTCTACTGTTCCTTTGTCAGGGGGGCCGGCACGGATTCAGGACAGGCCGAGTTCTGAGCATAGCTCCCGTAGGCCAAACGGAACCTATGTTCGTCACCTTTCCCGGCGAAGACCGAGTTGAAAGTCCCGCCCTACGACCACTTAGCCACAGTAGGTGCAGTAGGTCCGGTCGGATTCCCAAACGGTGACGCAGTGGAGTGCGGCCGGGCCAAACTTGCCCACGAGGCGAGCCCAGGCAAAGGTGGCAAGGTTTTCAATGGTCGGAATCTTCTTCTGAAACTCCGCGACATCTGCATTCAAATTCTTGTGGTCCACCAGAGCGATCAGTTCGGAATCGACCACCTGTTGGAATCGGCCTATTTGAAAACCGCCCTCATCGACCGGCATTTTGACGGTGATCTCGACGATGTAGTTGTGCCCGTGCCCCGCGGGGTTGGCGCATTTGCCGAAGATGTCGAAGTTCTGCTCCTCGCTGAAGCGGTCGTTCCACAGTTTGTGCATCGCAGCGAACTCGAACTTCTCACTGAAGTAGATTACGCTCGGCTCTTTTGGGTCCATGGTTATCTTCCTGAAAGGATTGAGCTTCAGAGTGAGGCTGTAGACTCGGGCGTCGCCGAACTTCCCCGTCAGCCGCTCCCGGGCCAACGCGAGCATTTGGACCACAGAATCGAGGCCAATATGTCTGCCTTGTCGGTGAAGGATTCGGATCTGCTCGGCCAAAACCGGCACGGTGTACTCGCGCGCTACTTTGTCAATCTCCGTGACATTGATCACGAATCCGGTATCGGGTTTGACCGGGCCGACGATTTCCACGTCCAATTGCAGAAAAACGGCCAGCCCCTCGCCGGCGGGCCTTGAAGTGTAGGCGTTGAATCCCGGGGCATCCTGTTCCAGGAAAGGATTGACCGAAAAGCGAAGCTGCCGGGCCAAGCGCACCATAGGGCAGCCCCTCGCTACGGCGTACCCTGGTGCATAAGGCTCAGCACCTCATTGCGGCTGCGCGCATCTTTCTTGAAGATGCCGCGCAGGGCCGATGTCACCATCAGGGAGCCTGGCTTCTTGATCCCGCGAATAGTCATGCAGCTATGCGACGCTTGTAAAACGACGGCGACGCCCATGGGCTTGACGTTCTGCATCAGAAAGTCCGCGATCTGGCCTGTCAGCCGCTCCTGGGTGTGGAGTCGATGCGCAAAACAATCTACGATTCGGGCCAGCTTGCTCACGCCGAGAACCTTCCCTGTCGGTAGATAGGCGACGTGAGCCTTGCCGATGAAGGGTAGCAGGTGGTGTTCACACAGACTGTAGAACGGGATGTCGCGCAGCAAAACGATCTCGTCGTATTTCTCGGTGAAGACGCTGCGAAGATGGACCTTCGGGTCCTCGAACATTCCGCCGAGCAGTTCGGCGTACATGCGCGCCACGCGTTCAGGGGTCTTCAGGAGTCCTTCGCGCTCAACGTCCTCGCCGACAGCCAGGAGAATCTCCCGCACGGCCTTGCAGATACGTTGGCTATCGATCTTCTTCCGTTTCGCTGCCATCGGTCCGATGCCCCGCAAGCAAGTCCTTGGCCACCACCGGGGCCGAGACAAACCTGCTTAGCTATTTCTTCTCCACGAGATTGATAAGGTAGGTCGTCAACAGACGCACGCCGAAACCGGTAGAGCCGCAGGCGGCGTATTCGGTCGCTTTCTGGAAAATGTCCATGCCGGCAATGTCCAGGTGTGCCCAAGTCGTCTCGCCGATGAACTGTCTCAGGAACGCCGCGGCCGTACAGGCGCCGCCCCAGCGGCCCCCGATATTGCGCAGGTCAGCGATCTTGCTCTTCATCTCCTCGGCATACTCATCGCCGCTGGGCATGTGCCAGACATTCTCGCCGCTCTCATCCGCTGCTTTCTGGAGCTGCGCGATCAGCTTGTCATTATTGCCCATCAGCCCGGCCTTATAGTTGCCCAGTGCCACCATACAGGCCCCGGTCAGGGTCGCGATGTCGATGATGGTGTCGCACTTCTGCTTGACGGCATAAGCCAAGGCATCGCAGAGGACCATCCGTCCTTCCGCGTCGGTATTAAGGACTTCAACGGTCTTGCCGCTGTAGGTGGTGACGATGTCGCCAGGTCGGTAGCTTGATCCACTCGGCAAGTTTTCGGCCGACGGAATCAGTCCCCACACGTTCAGGGGCAGGCCCAATTCCGCCACCGCCTTCATCGTGGCCAGCACGGCAATGCCCCCGCTCTTATCCAGCTTCATCTGGTCCATATCGGCAGATGGCTTGATGCTGATGCCCCCGGAATCGAACGTAATCGCCTTGCCCACCAGAGCTACCGCCGGCAGACCCTTGGCCGGTTTCCTGGTGGGGGTATACTTCAGGGCGATGAATCTCGGCCCACTTTGTGAGCCCGACCCTACCGCAAGGATACCGCCCATGCCCTTAGCTTTGAGTTGCTTCTCGTCGAAGATGGTGCACGTCAGACCTTTCAGGCCGCGGACCATCTCCTTGGCAGCCTTGGCGAGGGTCGGAGGATTGATCACGTTGGCAGGCCGGTTCGCCAGTGTTCGGGCATAGCTCTGGGCCTGGCCGATGACGGTGCCTTCGCAGACGCCCTGATTGAGCGCCTTCGTCTGCTTGGACTCGGGATCCACGACTTCGACCTTGAGAGAAGTGAGCCGTCCGTCTTCGCTCTGCGTGACGAATTCGTCGTAGCGATAGCTGCCGAAGTACACACCTTCCGTCAGCACCTTGCCCATCGCGACAGGCGCAAACCTGCCGTCGAACGCCTTGTGCAAAGCCAGCGAGAGGCTTTTGAGCTTTATGCCAACGGCCTGGTTGGCGGCACCCGCAGCGGCCTTGCGAAGGGTATCGAGATCCGCCTTCTTTTGCTCGCCCAGTCCGACCAACATCACACGCTCGGCCCTAATCTTGCCGTCGCCGTAGATGATCGCGGAGGTCTTCGGTGCGCCTTTGAAATCGCCCAGCTTGGTCAAGCGGCGAATCGCTCCGTCCAACTTGTCGTCGAGAGCTTTCACGGTCTTGTCGAGCCCCGTGCTGTCGGAGAAACATCCAACCACCAGCATGTCCGTCTTGCACCGGGCCAAATCGACTGTCCGTGTCCTGATGTCCACCTCAATGATCTGTTTCATTGCTCGTAACCTCACCGATGGTTTGCTGTCTAGTCCTTTTTTCTGTTCTTGGCTCGGTGGTGCAGGTAACTTTCGATGAAGCTGTCGAGATCACCGTCCAGAACGGCATCCACATTGCCGGTCTGGCAGCCCGTACGATGGTCTTTGACCATCTGGTAGGGCTGGAGCACATAACTGCGAATCTGGTTGCCCCAGGCAATCTCGCCCTTGTCGCCATACAGCTTAGCCACCTCGGCATCGCGCTTCTGCTGCTCCAGCATATAGAGCCGGCTCTTGAGCACCTTCATGGCCTGCGCTTTGTTCTTGTGTTGGCTGCGCTCGTTCTGGCACTGCACGACGATGCCGGAAGGAATGTGTGTGATGCGTACGGCCGAACTGACCTTGTTGACATGCTGACCACCGGCACCGCTGGCCCGATAGAAGTCGATGCGAAGATCGTCATCGTCGATCTCGACCGCGATATCCTCTTCAAACTCAGGGATACAATCGATGGCCGCGAAGCTCGTATGCCGGCGGCTCTGAGAATCGAACGGGCTGATGCGCACCAGCCGATGCACACCGACCTCGCAAGAGAGCTTGCCGAACGCAAATGGACCGACCACGCGCAGGGTAATCGAGCGGATGCCCGCCTCTTCGCCCGGCGTGATGTCCAACTCTTCGTATTTGAACTTGTTGGCCTCGAAGTATCTGCCATACATCCGAAGCAGCATACTGGCCCAGTCGCAACTCTCGGTCCCGCCGGCCCCGGCGTGGATGCTGAGGAAGCAATTCCGCATATCTTCCGGGCGCGATAGCAGGCCCTGTAATTCGATTTTCCCGCAACGTTGGGTCAATATGCCGACATCGGCGACCAACTGCTCGAGTTCGTCGTTGTCGGATTCATCGGCAGCCAGCTCGTAGAGCTCAAGCAGGTCCTGGACCTCTCTCTGCAACTCTTCGGCCGGTTCGACAACTGCTTTCAAGGCACTTAATTGACTCGTCACGCGCTGGGCGGCCTCCTGATTGTCCCAGAACCCCGGCTGGGACATGCGATTCTCCAACTGGCCTAGCTGGGCCCTCTTGCCCGCCAAGTCAAAGCCAGTCCCGGATTTTGTCCACCCGGGCCTCCAAGTCGCCGATTACGCCTTTCAGTTCCGCTACTTCCATAAGAACCCCATATCTCGTGACAAGAAAGACGTCACGTTTCACCTTCACTACTGTTGTTGACGACGCCGTGGGTCCTTAACCCACGTATAGACCTGGGGTTTATACCACATCTGAGCCGGACGTGCAACCCTGCCGTCCGAAGCAGGTCGTCGCAAAAGGGCAACATGCCCAATCCACACGTGGCCTATTTCGCCAGCAGGCAATGCCAGACCTCACGTAATCCTGGCCGCTTTCCATACATCAGGACACCGGTGCGGAAGATCTTCGCCGCCGCCCAGACGGCCGCCAGAACGCTCGCGGCCAGAAAGAAGACGGAGCCGATAATCTCGGCATTTGAGATACTGGAACCCGTAGAGAGCCGGAGCATCATGACCATGGGCGTGGCCGGAGGCACGAACGACAGGACGTGCGCCAGTGTGCCGTTTGGATCCTGAGCCAGCTTCATCCAGGAAATCAGCGGGATGATGAACACCAGCATCACAGGCATCATCAGACTTTGCGTTTCTTTGACGGTGTTACAAACTGAACCGACGCCCGCCAAGATGGCGCTGAACAGCGTAAAGCCAAGGATATAGTAGATTAGGAAGAAGACAACCAGGCCCGGGCCGACTGTGATCTCAATACCTTGCCGGCACGCCGCCACATACGCCGCCACACCCCACAGGGTCGTTACCGTAAGGCCAATGCCCGCCAACCCTGCGATCTTCCCCGCCATCAACTCGAAGTGACTGATTGCCGAAAGCAGCACTTCAATAATGCGGGAATTCTTCTCCTCAATGATGCTGCTGAGCAACTGCTGCCCGGTGCCGGCGATCCCTATGAAAATCAGGTACATGAAAGCGAACGGAACCATCATACGGGCCACACGCTGGCCTTCCCCCTGTACGCGCTCCTCTCCGGCCTCCGAACCCAGTTCGACCTGTTGTATGGAGACGGCACGGATTCTCTGGAGCAGTCCCTGGTTCAGGCCCCGTACTTCGCAGCGGCTATCGATCACGGCCTTGCGGAGCAGGCTCTCAATCGTCCAGAAGGCATCCACTTGGGTCGGCTTGGGCTTGTGCGTGTAGAGGCGGACAGTACCCGAGCCCGCTGTCAGGCCGGCGTCCAGGACAACGTAGGCGTCCACCTGGCCTTGGCGCAACTGCTGTTTGCCCTGCTCTTCAGTCGCCTTAGCATCGTCAAGAGGGTATACCGCCACAAGCACCAGGGGACTCTGCGCATGAGACTGGTTGTGCTCATCGAATGCCGCCTCGACCTTATCGGACAATTCCGGTGCGAAACACGTCATTCCGACCTTGAGCGGCGGGCGCGGCCCGCCCTCATTGCGACTGACCCACGAGCTGATGGCGACAACGCTGCCGATGATGATCGGCAGGAACAGCAAGCTCAGCAGGAACGTCTTGGTCTTGACCGTCTCAACGTACTCCCGGCGGGCCACCTTAAGAATCTTCTGCATGGTCTGCTCCAACAAGCCGCACGAAGATCTCGTGCAGGGAGGGCTGCTTGATCTCAAACACCCGCAGGCGCGCCCGCTCGACAAGGAGCTTCAGCAAGTCCTGGGGATCGGCGGCATCCACAAGTCTGATCTCCAGCCGGCGTCCTTGCGGCTTGACCTCGCGCACCATGGGCAGTGCTTGGACGAAGCCGCTATCCTGCTCCAGTTCGACCGAAATAGTATGCGCCTCGTGTCCCGCCCGAATCGTGTCCAGGCGGCCGTCAACAACGACCTTACCCCTGTTGATCAGGACGATGAAGTCACATAGCTGCTCGGCCTCGTGCATCACATGGGTGGAGAAGAGCACCGTCTTGCCTTCCCGGCGCATCTGGTTGATGATCTCTCGCAGGGCGTCCTGGTTCACCGGATCGAGGCCGGAGAACGGTTCGTCCAGGATCACCAGTTCCGGATCGTTGATCACCGTCACCGCGAACTGGAGCTTCTGGTGCATGCCCCTTGACAGCTCTTCCACCTTCTGGTTGGCGTGCTCCGCCAAGGCCATTCGCTCCAGCCAGCGCGGCACGCACTCGCGCAACTGATCGTTCGTGAGTCCCTTGAGGGCCCCGAAATAAGCCAGTACTTTACTCGCGGTCATCTTGCGGTACAAGCCGCGCTCCTCCGGCATGTATCCCACGCGGTGGCGCGCCAGCGCCGAGTCGCCATCGCCAAACAGGCGGACCACACCCTCGTCGGGCCGAATAATGTCCATGATCATCCGAAGCGTCGTCGTCTTGCCGGCGCCGTTGGGCCCGAGGAACCCGTACACGCAACCGGTGGGCACATGAACGCTGAGTTCATCCACCGCCCGTACCCCGCCGAACGATTTACATACCCGCTCTAACTCGATGGCATTCATTTGGTGTCTTTCGCGAATTCTACGACTTTCCGGGGATTGTACCTCCTTGTCCGGCTCGGTTCAATCCGCTACAATTAGACAGTGCCCGGTCAGCCGCAGTGCATTTATCCCAACGGACATGAAACGGATCATATCAGCATCAAGACGAACGGATATCCCGGCCTTCTACGGCAACTGGTTCATGCAGCGCGTCAAGGAAGGCTTTGCCGGCGTCGTGAATCCCTTCGGCGGCAAGCGCTATCGCGTGTCACTGAGGCCTGAAGACGTGATTTGCTTTGTCTTCTGGTCCAAGGATTTCACGCCCTTCGTGGGCCCGCTCGATACCCTCGACCGTCTCGGTTATCAGTTCTATTTCAATTACACCGTTACGGGCCTTCCGGCGATCTTCGAGAGCAGCGTAAACAGGGCAAGAGCACTCGGGACTCTGAAGCTCCTCAGCGAGCGCTACGGCCCCGCGCGCATCACTTGGCGATTCGATCCGATCGTCATCTCCACGGTCAGCAACGCCGACTTCTACGTCGAAACATTCGAGCGCCTTGCCTGCGAGCTGGAGGGCCTCGTCGAACGCTGCACCTTCAGCTTCGTCACCGAGTATGGCAAGGTCAAACGCAACTTTCGCGAACTGGAGCAGAGGACGGGCGTGACTGTCATCGACTCGGGGCAAGACGCCAAGATTGATCTGGCGAACAAGCTGGCGGACATCGCGGCAGGTTATGGCGTGACGATGCACTCCTGCTGCGGCGATTATCTCGTGGGCGATCAAATACAAAAAGCCCACTGCATCGACGGCGCTCTCATCGAGCGGTTGTTCTGCCCCGATGGGTTGGCATACAGAGACAAACCCACCCGGCCCGAGTGCGGCTGCACCGAAAGTGTCGATATCGGGACCTATGATACCTGCCCACACGGCTGTGTATACTGCTACGCCAATGCGAACAAGGTGGTAGCACAGAAAGCCTTCGAGCGACACGAGCCGGATTCGGCCTTCCTCGGCTTCAGCAAGACCCAATCAGAGGTGTGGGTGGCGGAGTTCGAACGGGGCGCCTTGGCAGGGGAACCTTGACCTGCTACCCGGCCAGTTTGAGCACGAGTTGCTCCATGGCGACCTGCGTCTTGGCCTGCCCGGTCTTGACGGCATAGTCGATGGCGGCCAACTGCTCGATGTAGTGGGCAATCTGCTCCAGCGAGGTCTGGCGCAGCAGGGCAAAGAAGCGCTCCTTGTTGTTCCATATTCGCAGTTTCTGGGCCACCTCAAAAGGATTGGCCCCCTTCTGAAGCATGGCCTTGGCGGCAAAGACCCGCCGGAGGTGATAGGCGAAAGCGCCCACGATCGTGTACTCGGTATTCCTGTCCTCGGCGAACATATTCCGCAGCCGTTCGACCGCCTGCATAATATTGCCGGCGATCATCGCGTCGATCACCTCGAAGGCGCCGAAGATGCGGTTGTGCCCGACAATCGCCTCCACGTGCCGGACGGTGATGGTTTTGTCGTCCCGCGCGAACAACGCCAGCTTCTCCAGCTCGCCGTGCAGCAGCGCCAGTTCCTCTCCGGCCAATTCGACGAGCAACTCGGCCGCAGCCGGTTCGAGTAGTTTGCCGCTCGTCTGTTGTGCATACTGGATGAGATAGCGTGGCAATTCGTGCCGTTTGGGACTGGCCACCGCGATGAGCTTGCCGACCGACGACAGTTTCTTGGCCAGCTTCGTCCGGCTGTCCCAACTGCCGACAGTTAGAACCAGGATGCCGGTGGGGGAAGGCTTGTCGAAATAGTGCTCCAGCGCCGAGCGATGCTTGGAGACGAAATCGTCGGCATCTTTGACCGCCACCACGCGCTTATCCGTCAGAAAAGGTGCGGTCTTCAACTCGTCGAGCACCTCCGCAATGGAGGCCTGGTCGCCATCGACGGACAGGAGCCCCGTCATGCGCTGCTGCGGTTCGAGCAGACGGTCGAGCAACTCCTGGCACTTGGCGTTGACCAAGGGCTCATCTTTGCCAGCGATGACGTAGATGGAATCATTCATTTCGACCCGCATCGGGATAAGTCAAAAGGCAAACAGCAAAATGCAAACTGAGGAAGTCATCGCTGCAAAGCGGCGATTCCACTATTTTTATCTTTCCTTTTTGATATTTGCTTTCCCTACTCCTCGGCCTCGTCTTCCAGGTCTTCGGCCGCGATCTTCTCGGCCGCGACCAGCTTGTCGCCCTCTTTGAGTTTGATCAGGCGCACGCCCTGGGTGTTGCGTCCGATGGAGCGGATCTCGTCGAGACCCGTGCGGATGATCATGCCATTGGCGGTGATCAGCATCAGGTCGTCGTCGTTCTGGACGGCTTTGAGGGCCACCACCTTGCCGTTGCGGGCCGAGGTCTTGATGTTCTTGAGGCCGAGCCCGCCACGCGTCTGAGACTTGTAGTTCTCGATGCCGGTTCGTTTGCCATAGCCGTTCTCGCAAACCGTAAACAGTGCTGCCTTCTCTTCCACGATCACCATCCCGACGACCTCGTCGCCGCTGCGCAGGTTGATCCCGCGCACGCCGCGCGACGCACGGCCCATCGAGCGGACCTGCTGTTCATCGAACCGAATCGTCATGCCGTCGTGTGTACCCAGGATGACGTGATTCTCACCCATGGTTTGAGCCACGCCGATCAGCGCGTCGTTGAGGTCCAGGTTGATCGCAATAACGCCGGTGGAGCGCGGGTTGCCATAGGCACTCAGCCGCGTCTTCTTGACGACGCCGTTCTTGGTGGCCATGACGAGTTGTCGCTGGGGGCCGCCTTCCTCATCCTCGAAGGTGCTGACGGCAATGATCGAGGCGATCTGCTCCACGATCTCGCCGTGGTACATGACGATCACGTAGTCGG
>CAYNQP010000002.1:22960-33452 GCA_964399325.1 uncultured Pirellulales bacterium | reverse complement strand
CTGCCGCCTATGAGCCTGCTGGCCAATCCTGAATATGGATATGCCGCCGTGCAGGAGAAGGTCGTCAAGTCCAAGGCCAGCGCGCTGGAGAAGCTGCTGAGCGAGTTCAACGTCAATGCCCGCGTGGTCGCGGCTGAGACCGGACCGGTGGTCACCATGTTCGAGCTGGAGCTGGCCGCGGGGGTGAAAGTCAGCCAGATATCAAGCCTGTCCAACGACATGGCCCGTGGGCTGGGTGCCGGGGCGATACGTGTGGTGGCCCCCCTGCGCGGCAAGCATACCATCGGTATTGAGGTGCCCAACAGCGAGAAGGAGAAGGTCCGGATCAAGAGCCTGATGGATTCGGCCGGCACCAAGCCGGCGCGGATGGAGATCCCGCTGTTCCTGGGCAAGGATTCGTCGGGCGAGGCGCTGGTCTCGGATCTGTCGAAGATGCCGCACCTGCTGATCGCCGGGACGACCGGCTCGGGCAAGAGCGTCTGCATCAACAGTATCATCGTCAGTGTGCTGATGACCAAGCGGCCTGATGAGGTCAAACTAATCCTGATCGATCCGAAGATGGTCGAGATGACGGCTTTCAACACCGTGCCGCACCTGATGTGTCCGATCGTGACCGAGACGCAGATGGCGGTGCAGATTCTCGAATGGGCGACGGTGAAGATGGACGAGCGCTACGCCCTGCTGGCCGAGGCGCGCGTCAAGCATATCAGCGAGTACAACAAGCTTGGGCCGGAAGAGATCATCGCCCGGTTCAATCCGAGCACGCCGGAGGAGGAGGCCAAGATCGCGAAGCGGCTGCCGTACATCGTGATCGTGATCGACGAGCTGGCCGACCTGATGATGACCTCTCCGAAGGAGATCGAGGCGTACATCGTCCGCCTGGCGCAGAAGAGCCGCGCGGTGGGCATCCATATCGTGCTGGCCACGCAGCGGCCGCAGGCGACGGTCGTGACGGGTCTGATCAAATCGAACATGCCGTGCCGCATCGGCTTCCGGGTGGCGGCGCGGATGGACAGCCGGATCATTCTCGATCAGAACGGCGCCGAGACGCTGCTGGGCGAGGGTGACATGCTGTTCCTCAAGCCCGGCACCAGCGACCTCATCCGGGCGCAGGGGACGTTCCTCGACGATCTCGAGATTCGTGGGATCATCAAGCATCTCAAGGAGGTCGCCGAGCCGCAGTTCCACCCGGAGTTGACGCAGTTGAAGCGCGCCGATGCGGGCGAACTGCCGCGCGACGAGCTGTTCGACGAGGCGGTGCGGGTCGTGCTCCAGAGTCATCGCGGCAGCGTGTCACTGCTCCAGCGCAAGCTTAGTATCGGCTACGCCCGCGCCTCGCGGATGATCGAGCTGATGGCCGGCGCGGGTATTCTGGGCGAATACAAGGGCAGCCAGGCCCGCGAGGTCCTGATGACGCTGGAAGACTACGAGCAGTTGCGTCAGGACATGGCCGCCGACGCCGAGGCCGGCTACGCCGACCTGGCCGAGGAAGAGCCCGTCGCCAAAGCCTACGCCAGCGAAGGCCAGCAAGGCTACATCTCCAGCAGCGCCGCCGACGACTAGTACACTGCGGACGGAGGGTGGAGAGCGGAGGATCATGGGCAACACAGCTTGCAGGCTTGGCGGGCACACCGATTCCGCCACCGCCCCGGGGTCCTCGGAGTGCGATGGCTGTGCCTATGCGGTCTGTGTCGCGCGAGGTTCCCGCAATGCCTCAGATGAAACACACAGTTCCCGGAGCTGGTCCTATCGAATCGTCTCTACATCCTTCTTCGTGACCTAAGAAGGAGCACGGTGAGGATGGTGAGTGCGCAGATCGTGCCTGCCAGGATACCCGATCGGACATTCGATGAGGATTCCTTGTCTTTGATGAGCTTGAGAAAGTACGGATGGCCAGCCCTCTCGACCCCATCCTCGTCCGTGTATTCTGCGGCCTTCGCTTGCCGAAAATACCGCTGACTTTCTTGCTTGTCGCCAACCCGCCGGTGGTACTCCCCCAAGAGAAATAGGACTCGAATTCGGGCCACGCCCTCGGGACCCTGCTGCAATTGCCTATCTAGCAGCGGCAGGGCTTTCTTGACGTAGGCGAGACAGGTCTGCGCGTCGTCTGCACAAACGTATGCCATCAATCTGTAGAATCGACACCAGAAATCGCCAGTTTTCTGGCGCTGCGCGTACACCCTTTCCAGCCATGCCAGTTTGTCCTTATGCCCGGTTGGCTTCTCTGACGGGTGGTAGTTCTCCTTGAGCCACAGAGATAGGTGGGCTTTCTCTTCGTCCGTCAGTTCGTCAAAATCATCGCCAAAGGAAGCATAGCCGGTTCCTGGACAGAACCATATCCAGGACTCGTCCGTGAGCGGCCAGAAGACCTGATCGTATTTGGATGGCGCCTCGTAGATGTAGCTGCCGTAACTCACGACGTCATGGACCGTGACAATCTCCCCGCTGATGGGGTCGCTCTTCTCCACACGTATGAACGTCGTCGCGGATGCAGACGCCGCCAGAAGAGCGATTATCAAAGTCTGCGCGATGCAGTTCTCTCGCTTCATCTACAAACCTCCTATATCCAAGCGTGGTGGGATCGTATGTGTAGCCGTCCACGAGGGACAAGGATTTCGCGGCCGAGCTCTTTCGCGGTTTGAACCCACTCTTCGATCACCCTCTCGGCGTTTGCGACGGCCTCGCGGTAGGTGGGTCCATCCGCCATGCAGCCCGGCAGTTCGGGCACCTCAACCACAAACGACTGATCCTCGTCGCTGCAGTAAGTGATCATTTCGTATCTGCTTATTCTGAACCGCTCCGGGTTTTCACCGTGGAGAGGATCGGTTTGGGGCTAACCCGCGATATCCAGCGCGATTTGCAGCGCCTGGCTGAGCATTTCTACCTGTGCGGGTGGGAGCGTGCCGACGTAGTTGGTCAACATGGACTTCGGTAGACTCACCAACTCGTCGCAATGGATGCTGCTGGCGTGTTTCAGACCTTCATCCGGGCCGACCGCTACCTGTGTCGCCAGCCCGTCATAAGCCGTGTAGATGGGCGCGCAGATAACGGTGGAAAATCGCGACTGAATCAGTACCTGTCGGCTGACAACCACGAACACACGATGCTTTTTTGGATCGCGCGAAGACGGATGGGCCACCCGGTAAAGCTCCCCCCGCTTCATGGGACCACCTGATACTCCAGCACATCGCTGGCTTCCCGATTCAGGAACTCCGCCTTTCGGTTGATGATCTCGAGGTCGCGGGCGTTTTGCTCATCGCGAACCAATTGCTGGACAAAGGCCCGTACGGCAGCTTCGATGAAATCGGACCGCGTCCTCTTTTGCTGTCTGGCGCGTTTGTCGGCGACCTTCAACAACTCTTCCGATAGTGTTACAGATGTCTTGACTTTCATACTACCAATATACTCCCAGCCTGATGTTTTGTCAACCGTCTGCATCATTTTTGGCTAAACGTCTCGGTGCTGTGGCGGACGCCGAGGCTGGTGCGGCATTGCGCATCACGTGACCTCGCTGAAGCTGAAACTGAGCTTGTACTTCAGAAGCTTGATGTTGGGCAGATTCTTGCATGCAAACACGACCCTCTTGTCAAATTCCGCCGCGACCAGAATGCCTCTGACTTGGCCCTTGGTGGTTCCTTGATCCGAGACGCAACCCATGTACCCAAGGAGTTGGCCAAGGGCACTATCCCTTGCTTTACCTGCTTTGATCTCAACAACCACAGACTGTCCGTCGGCGGCGATGGCTAATATGTCAATCCGTCCGGCATCTGTTTGGTATTCAATGCCGTTGTCGTGAAGAGTCAGTCCAGGCTCTAATGCTTCCAGGCGAGAGGCAAGGTAATCGTGAAGATCGCGTTCGAATGAGATTCTTGCCGCGAGCGATTCTTCGACATCGGTGGTTATCTCGCCTTCGTCCTCATCAGGTGCGGTCTCCGGCATTCCACCCGGCAGTGGTATTTTGCCCGTCCTTATCGCAGACTTGTACCAGGCATAATGAGATTGCTGCCATCGACTATGGGGGAAGAATTGCCTGACGAGAGAGGTCAGCTTCTCGTAAGAGGGCATGGAAC
Organism: uncultured Pirellulales bacterium; assembly: GCA_964399325.1. Lineage (GTDB taxonomy): Bacteria > Planctomycetota > Phycisphaerae > Sedimentisphaerales > Anaerobacaceae > JAFGLV01. Next base: position 29,382 of record CAYNQP010000002.1, on the reverse strand, counting down.
CTTCTGAGACATATGCATCAAGAACCAATTCCTTTATGGTGGAATAGCTTTTCATGGTGTCACCTTATGTTTTGAGGGTATGGATTCGGCACGGCATCGCTGCCCTGGTCGCTATTCTGTGTCTCCGGTGCTTCCAACATCCGGTTCTCCTTCGCCTACAGGGGGTATCGTAGTACGACGTGGCCGAGAATCAACGGTATTCGAGGGGAAAGACCACTATTTTCCCAGTCGCCTGCGGCTGGGCCAGATGGGCGGGCTGTGATAGAATTGGCGGGATGAGCAAAGACCTTAAGGACAAGACGCTGGGCGAGCTCGGGGAGATCGTGGTCGCCCTGGGGCAGAAGAAGTATGTGGCCAAGTATATCTTCGGCTTTCTTCATGCCAAGAACGTGCGGGCAATCTCGGAAATCACGCCGCTGAGCAAGGCCTTCCGCGCGCAGCTTACCGAGCAGGGCTATTTCATCTCGCAACTGAAGACCGTCAGCAACTTGACCGACCCCGACGGCTCGGAGAAGTATCTGTTTGAAGCGTCCGACGGAAATCGGATCGAGGCCGTGCTGCTGCGCGACGACGGGCGGCAGACGCTGTGCGTCTCGACCCAGGTCGGCTGTGCCATGGGCTGTGGGTTCTGCGCGACGGGGCAGATCGCGCTGCGCCGCAACCTGACCGCGGGCGAGATTGCCGACGAGGTCAACACGGCGGAAGCGTCGCTCGTCGCTCGTTGCTCGTCTCTCGATAAGCCGGGCGGGATGGTGTGCGATGCAGACCCTGCGAACAGGATCAGTAACGTCGTCTACATGGGCATGGGCGAGCCGCTGCAGAATTATGATGCTGTGCTCAGGTCGGTTCGCATTCTCAACGACGCGTCCGGTAAGAACATCGGTATCAGGCATATCACCCTCAGCACCTGCGGCATCGCGCCGGCGCTCGTGAGGTTGGCCGAGGAGGACATTCGCCCGCGCCTGGCGATCTCGCTCAACGCTCCGACGGATCCGCTGCGAAGCCGGCTCATGCCGATCAATCGCACGTACCCGCTCGCGGAGCTGATGGTGGCCGTCCGCACCTATCAGGCCAGGACGGGCCAGCGCGTTACGTTCGAGTACGTGCTGATCGAGAAGGTCAATGATTCCGTGACGCACGCCCGGATACTTGCTAAGCTGATTCGCGGCATCGCGTGCAACGTCAACCTGATCGAGCACAATTGGTATCCCGGCTGCGAGTTCGCCGGCAGCGACCGAGACCGGATGGCGCACTTCGCGTCGCTTCTGAAAGAGGCCGGCATCGAGACAACGACACGCTTCAGGCTGGGCAGCAAGATCAAGGCCGCCTGCGGCCAGCTCCAGGCAGGGTATGAGGATGAAGAGCAGCAATAGTATCATCACTATTGGCTTGTCGCCGGCGTGGGATATCAGTTGCCGGGGCAAGGGTCTGGATTGGGGTCAGCATGCCGAGCTCGACGCCCAGGTCGTCCGTCCGGCGGGCAAGGCCCTGAACGTCTCGCGGGCGCTGGTCTGGATGGGGCGCGAAAGTATGGCGGCCGGGCTGTGGGGCCGCGAGGACTACGAGCCGATGCTCGAGGCGGTCCAGCGGCTGGGAGGGCTGGTGCAGGCCAGAATGACGCGCGTCGAAGGGCGCACGCGGCAGAATATCACGGTCGTGGATACGCGGCGCCGGCGGGAGATGCATTTGCGCCGCAAGAGCGAGCTGGCCTCGGCCGCGGCGCTGCGCCGGCTCAGCGCTGATCTGCGTAGGCTCATCGGCGAAGACGACATCTGCGTATTCTCCGGAGCGATGCCGACCGGCCCCCTGCTGGAGCCTGCTGTCGCGCTGGTGCGGGCCTGCCGCGATATCGGCGGGCGTCTGGCCGTCGACACGTCCGGCCCGGCCTTGAAGGCCATCGTGAACGCGGGCCTGGCCTGGCTGATTGCCCCCAACGTGGAGGAACTCGCCGGCCTGCTTGGCTCGCCCATCGCCGACACGCCCGCGAAGCTGGCGGCGGCGGCCCGCGGCCTGTTGGAGAAGGTCGAGGTTGTCCTCATCAGCCGGGGCAAGAAGGGCGCGATAGCAGTGACGAAAACGGGGGTCTGGGAAGGCCATGGCGTCGGCCGGGGCAAGGTGCTGGAAACGGTTGGCTGCGGCGATTATCTCCTGGCCGGTTTCCTGGCTGGCTTCGGGCAAGCGGGTCATACGAAAACCGCCGTGGAGCAGGCCCTGAAAGTGGCCACCGCCCGCGCGTGGGGCCGGACCGAAACCGAAACCTGGCGCCGGACAAAAGGCCAAATCCAAGTGAAAACTACCCGATTGCCAGGCTGACCCTCTGCTCAGACAACGGGCCTGCATCAGTAGGGGCACACGGGCCTGTCAGGGATTGTGTTCAGTAGCACTCGGGACTCTTTCCTTCCGGCGGTCGAGAGTCTCTCAGGGCCTGGCACACTCCTGTGGTCAGCTATGCGAATAACAGGCCTACAGGGGTTGTAGCAGCACGTCAGAGCTCTCGCCTCCGCGTCCCACTGCCTGCCATACCTCTCGCACTTTTGACAATGAAATGCCATATCATGACCTCCTTTTCACGATGGCCGCCCTCCCCCCTGCTTTGTGGATTCACGCAAGTTGTACGCCGGTACACGGCCGGCGGTTCAATCCGGCCACGCTCTTCGTTCTCAGGACAAAAATGCGGCGTCATTGCCTCCGCTCTCTGTCAATCGATAGGATTCTCCGCACAGAACCGTGCTGTCCTCTTCAGATGCCAGCGGACGAAATGGGGCGCCCCGGCCAAGAGGTAGATACCCAACCCTAACAGAATCAGTGTGGTTACGATCTCTTCGGGGCGGATAGGGCTCGGCGCCGATCGCGCATCGACATTCTGGTAGTAGACGTATAGGGTCAATACCCTTGTCAGGCTAAAGACAAACACGTATAGGCAGTAGAGCCCCGTGAACATGCAAACGAGCCTGTAGGCGACGGGCAACCATTGGCCTGGTGCAATCGGCTGTTGCGGCTCAATAGGGCTTGTGATCAGGCGGACAACCTTCTGAGGTTTGAAGACGCCGAAGTACTGCAGTGAGACAAGGCACGCGGCGGACATTAGGAACGATAACGCCATCAGCCCCACGGATTCGAGGTTGGGTCGATTGAGCATCATGCCGACGGGCGCGACCATCATGACCAGCACGTTGATACTGAAGTAGATCGCCATCGCGCCGACGAGGACCCTTGCGAATGACTGAACCCTATCCATTGCCAAGCCTTTCATTTTCGTTTGTGCGCTCGCACCTTGCGCTTTCGGCCCGGGCCACCTGCCAGCGGACGAATCGCGGCGCTCCGCAGAGCAGATACAGCACGAGCAGCAGGCGCGCGAATTCGTAGATGTGCCTGAACCATTGTGCCGTCGAGACCGAAGGCAGGCCGCGATCGACGATGGCATCGCTGATGATCCCGCGCAATACGAACGGCAGCTTGAGGATCGTCCCGATGGTTGGTACAGACTTGGGCAAGAGCGCCAGTCCCACCAAGACCATCGTCAGCAGCAGCGCCTGGGCCAACAGGCGTCGGGCCTGATCGGGGGCGAGAACCTCGTCGTCCGCCGCGTTCCCGGGCAGCAGGCGGTTGCCGACCGCGACAATGTACAGCCCCGCTGCCACGAGAAGCCCAATACAGATGACCAGCAGAAAAAGGGCCAGCGGTGCATTGTCGGCCGTGAGGTAGTAAGGCAGCTCCGTCAGTGGTTTCAGCAGGGAGATGGCCGCGTAGACGATCAGCCCGGTCAGGAGAGATTTCGCTGCTATCTGCATCTTCGTCACGTGGTGCCCTCGCTGTCTGTCGATCCACACGCCCATTCTACCCGCATTGCGGCCCAGGTCAAGGCGGCCTCCATACCATAGACTCCCGAAGCCGGGCGGATAATCACAGGATTCTCACCCCGACGGGGGAGGAATTGGCTTTGTTTCGCATCCTTGCCCGCGCTTTGGCTCTCCACTTGCCGCCGCGGCCCTGCATTCCGCCCTCCGCCCACCGGCCGTACATTGGCTTTGTTTTTCCGCGCGACCCCGTTTTTCGGGCGGCAACGCGGACAATTGGCTTTGTTTCGCGCCCCGGCCCCTGGAAATTGGGTTTGTTTGGCGCCCCGGTCGCCCGTAGGGGCAGGCCCCCGTGCCTGCCCGGACCAGGATCGGCCACCGATGCAATAGGGCAACCACGGGGGGTTGCCCCTACCACCCATGGACAGACCACCGGCACCTCCGCCGTGCCAATTGGCTTTGTTTGGCATGATTGGCTCCCCGGCCCCCGGCCCGGGGGGCAATGGAATCGTGGAATGATGTAACAGTAGAATGACATGGCCCCCAGATTCGCCAGGCCTGAGAAACGCTCTGGGTCTGCTATTTATCATTTCCTATCTTCGCTCCACGTCGACTCCGACAGTTTGATAGATATCATACAGTCCGGCCGCGCGCCCGTCAACGAAGAAATCCGCCGGCCTGGCCCCACCGGCTACGCTTCACGAACATGCTGTTTGCATCTTCGGCGGCCCGCGCCTACAATAGGAGCGTGGGCTCTGAGACTATGGTGCTCGGTGAGGTGGAGAAGAGGTACCTGACCCTCTGATACGGATTAGGATAAATCCTTGGGCGGCATCCGGTAGGGTGGGGTTCACCCCACCGGAACGCTATCGAAATGGAACCGGTGGGGTAAACCCCACCCTACCGATTCTCGTCGTGAGCCTGGCCCGGTGACGTCGAATGGGAGAACCACGCGGAGCGCAGGAATTGAACCGAAGGTGTGTGATTCCTCCTCCCAATCCCCGGCGGATCCCGGTAGACTGGGCAGGCACAGGCGAAACGCTAAAGAGGCGATCCATCGATCCATGGTGTCGCGCAGTCATTCGCTGGCGAACGAGGGAACCAAGCGATGAGGAAGGTCTTCATCAGCCATAACCACAGAGATGAGGGGTGGGAGAACCTCGTCGTTCTGCGGGTTGGGAAGGAAACGCCATGAGTGGGAACGACAGACGTTTCCGGGTGGCCTTGTCCTTTCCGGGACAGCGTCGCAGCTTCGTCTCCAAAGTGGCCTCTGTCCTGGCCAAAGATCTCGGGGAAGAGCGTATCCTCTACGACAAATTCCACGAGGCCGAATTCGCCCAGCCCGATCTCGACGTTTACTTGCCTAACCTCTACCGCACAGAATCGGAACTCATTGTGCTGTTCCTCTGTGCGGATTATGCCAAGAAACGCTGGTGCAAGCTGGAATGGCGTTTCATTCGCCAGTTGCTCGCTACTGCTGAGCAACAGCGGATCATGTTCCTGAGCTTCGATGACATAGGTGCCGTGCCCGAGATCGGCATCCTCGATGGCGACGGTTACGTCTCTATCGGCCAGCGCACGCCACTGGAGATCGGCGAAGTCATCCTGAAAAGACTGCGGCTCAACGAAGGGCGGGCAACTGTCAGCAGGCCCCGTGTTCCGCCTTCCGTCCCGTGTGACCGGCCGGCGCGGGCGCGGGCGGGGAAGCTCTTTGGACGGGACGCGCAACTGGAGGACCTCATCGGTCGGCTGCGCGGCTGCGAAAGTACCTGCGTCTGGGGTCCGGCCGGGTTTGGCAAGACGGCGCTGGCCGCCGAGGCCATCCACAATCTGCTGGCCGAAGCTGACGACGACCTCGCCCGCAGCCCGTTCCCGGATGGCATTGTGCTGCTCGACCTCTACCAGCTCAGCGAGCACGGGCAACGTCCCTGGGACCAGATCGCCGAGCAGGCGTGGCACACGCTGGCCGACCGGTTCGATCCCGCGCTGCCTGCCGAGCAGCCGGCCCGCGACCGCGCCACGCGGGCCTGCGCGGGACGCACGGCCCTGGTCGTGGTCGAAGGGGCGGAGGAAGCCAAGGACGGCCGGCACCTGAGCGACCTGCTCTCTGTACTCGACGCTGCGGTCACACAGCTCGTGCTGACGCGCAACAAGGCCCAGGCCGCCACGCCTCGTCCCATCCAACTCGACGCCGAACTACCCGCGCCCGATGCCCTGGCGCTGCTGCGCATGCTCGCCGATGGTCGCGCGCCGGACAACGTGCTCCGCAGTGTGGCGGATGCACTGGGCGGGCATCCGCTGGCGCTGACCTGGGCCGGATGCCAACTGGCGCTCGTGGAGGAGCCGCCGGAGAGCTTTCTCAGGGATATTCAGCGTGACAAGCTCCCGCGCATTCACGAGCCGGGCTACGAAGACCACACACTGAAGTGGCTCTACGACCGCAGCGTGCGGAGACTCTCAGACGATGCCCAGCGTGTGCTGACTGCCGCCGGCCTGCTCGCCGCCGCGCCCTTTGGCGCAGACGCTGCAGCGGCATCACTACAGGCTGCCGATGAGCGCGAGCCTCAAGAGACAGTCTCGCGCGCCGCTGAAGCACTCAAGCGACTCGTCCGGCACGGGCTGCTG
>CAYNQP010000002.1:0-22950 GCA_964399325.1 uncultured Pirellulales bacterium | reverse complement strand
ACGAACGTTGGGAATTCACGCACGCCCTGGCGGCGCGCTTTGCCGGCGCCGAGGCGGTTGCTGATGCGGGCCTGTTGCGCGCGCTAAGCCACTGGGCACTCGATGCCTTCCAGGAGGCGGTGGCGCACGTGCGCAGCACCGCGGATTTCTCCCGGCTGCAAGCCGCCACGCTCCACGCGACCGCCCTGCTGGCGCGTGACGAAGCCGGCGACGCCGCCGACCGCCTGGCCAACTGGCTCCTTTACGACGGTCAGGGCCAGTTCTTCGCGCTGGGCCGGCTCGCTCACGCCCGCGAGGCCCTGAGCGCTGTCGAAGCCTGGATGCGGCGTCAGCCTGAGGAGGAGCAGGCCACTTCGGAATGGCAACGAGAGCTTTCCTCCCTGCTGGATCGGCATGGAAACATACTGCTGGCGCAAGGGGACCTGTCTGGGGCGCGGGCCAGTTACGAGCAGGGCCGCGAGATTGCCGAAAAGCTGGCGGCGGGCGATCCGACCAACGCACAGTGGCAGCGTGACTTGAGCGTGAGCCTGGAGAATCTGGGCGACGTGCAGTTGGCCCAAGGGGACCTAGCCGGGGCGCGGGCCGGTTACGAGCAGAGCCGCGAGATTGCCGCGACGCTGTCGTCGGACGATCCGACCAACGCCGAGTGGCAGCGGAACTTGAGCGTGAGCCTGAACAAGCTGGGCAACGTGCAGTTGGTGCAAGGGGACCTGTCCGGGGCGCGGGCCAGTTACGAGCAGGGCCGCGAGATTCGCGCGAAGCTGGCGGCTGGCGATCCGACCAACGCCCAGTGGCAGCGTGACTTGAGCGTGAGTCACTGTTTCGTTGGCATGGCGCAACAGGCACAAGGAGATTTGGGTGGGGCAGTCAAATCGTATACCGCATACCACGACATTATGGCGACGCTGTCGGCGGACGATCCGACCAACGCCGCGTGGCAGCGTGAGTTGAGCGTGAGCCTGGAGAAGCTGGGCGACGTGCAGTTGGCGCAAGGGGACCTGTCCGGGGCGCGGGCCAGTTACGAGCAGGACCTGGAGATCGCCGAGAAGCTGTCGTCGGGCGATCCGACCAACGCCGGGTGGCAGCGTGACTTGAGCGTAAGCCTGAACAAGCTGGCAGCGGTAGCGGAGAAGGCCGGGCAGCGCGCCGAGGCGCTTGAGCTGGCCCAGGCCAGCCTGGCAATTGACGAACGGCTGGCGGCACTGGATCCAACCAACGCGACGTGGCGTAAGGATGTCGAGTTCAGTCGCGCCCTTGTCGGACGCCTGCGCGGCCGACGCCGAAAACCACCCGAGAAACCATCCCCGAGCGCCTGAGCCAGCGCACAGGGTTTCGATAATGTGGCACGCCCGCCCTCGGGGGTGATTGTTCGTCATCCCCAGCCGGGGGCGGCTGGGCTACAGGGTCAGAACCATCGGCAAGCTCCGCTTGCCGCTGCCACACGGTCGTCACCCCTGCGCAGGCAGGGGTCCAGTCGTCGCCGACCGTACTCTGGATTCCTGCCTCCGCAGGAATGACAGGAAGACGCGAGGTACCCCCGCGAGGCGGTTGCCGGTGGGAAATCTCAGAAAAATTGTTGACTTGGTCCCGGCGGGGTTCTATAGTGGCTGGCTTGATATCGTCTTGTCGCACGGGGTAGAGTCGGACCGAATGAGGGTCCAGGGGTCGGCAGAATCACGGCATGGCTGACTCAAGCCTCCGACAAGACCTTGCCGGGCTGCTCCAAAGCAGTCTCCGTGACAACGTTTGGAGTTACTATTTACGATTGACTATTTACTATTTGGCGTTGCTCGCGCTGCGACAAGCATCGGGCGCCCAAATAATAAGTCGCAAATCATAAATAGTAGATTGAAATACCCGGTGGTGTAATTGGCAACACATGGGCTTTTGGTGCCCATATTCCTGGTTCGAGTCCAGGCCGGGTAGTTGTTTGGATTTAAGATTGACGATTTATGATTTGCGATTTGGCGCCGCCGGCGCGAAAAGAAAGAGCCGGGCGCCTTGTGTTCAACCGCAAGTCGTAAATCGAAAATAGTAATTAGTAAATAGGGACGGGCCCATGCCTGAAAGAGTAGCCATCTTGTTAGCCGCCGGCGTGAGCAAGCGGATGAACACGCAGTTGCCCAAGGTACTGCACGAGGTGACCGGCCGGCCCATGCTGGCTTACGTGCTCGATGCGTGCCGAAGTGTCGGCGTGGAAAAGATTTACGTCGTGATTGGCTTCGGCGCCGATCAGGTCGAGGAGCGCTTCGGCGCTGCTCCGGACATTGTGTGGGTGCATCAGCGGGAGCAATTGGGTACGGCCCATGCGGTCGGCTGCTGCCGGGAGCACCTGAAGGATTTCGACGGCGAGACGATGGTGCTCTGCGGCGACGGACCCTTGATCCGCGCCAAGACGCTGAAGATTCTCATCGAAAAGCATGAGGCCGAACAGGCAGCGGCGACGCTGGCCACGGCCGTGCTCGAAGACCCGACCGGGTACGGGCATATCGTCCGCGATGCCTACGGTAACATTCAGGGCATCGTTGAGGACAGCGACTGCACCCCCGCGCAGAAGACGATCCGAGAGGTGAATCCGAGCTACTACCTGTTCAACAATCGGGTGCTGTTGTCGGCCCTGGAGAAGGTCAAGCCGAACAACGTCAAGCAGGAATTCTACCTGACGGACGTCCTGTCGCTGATTATCACGACGGGGCACAAGGTGGTGGCGGTTACGGCGGTGCGGCCGGAAGAGGCGATGGGCGTCAACAGCCGGGGGCAGCTCAGCGTGGCCAGCAAGATCATGCAGCGCCGCATTCAGCAGGAGCTGATGGAAAACGGCGTGACCATCGTCGATCCTGACAATACCTGGATCGATGCTCGGGCGAAGATCGGCCAGGATACGGTCATCGAGCCTTTTACGTACGTCCACGGGGAGGTGAAAATCGGCGGCGGCTGTCGGATCGGGCCGTTTGCCTTTCTCCGGCACGGCACGATCATCGGCGATGACGTTGTCTTGGGCGTGTTCACCGAGGTCAAGAACACGACTCTGGCCGACGGCGTGCGGGCCCGGCACCATAGTTTTCTCGGCGATGCGCTCATCGGGCGCAACGTCAACGTGGGCGCCGGCTCGATTACCGCGAACTTCGACGGAGAGAACATCAACCAGACGACCGTGGGTGATGATTGCTATATCGGCTCCGGCGCGGTGTTGATTGCCCCTTTGGCGGTGCGAGCCGGAGCACACATCGGCGCGGGCACCGTGGTAACGCAAGACAGCGTCGACAAGCTCGCCGAGAACGGCAACAGGAAGAAAACGCAAGAGTGACTGACGACTACTATGCCCAAAGGCTGACCTACGATGTTCTTGAACGATAATCTGAAAATCTTCTCCGGGAGCAGCAATCCCGCCTTGGCCGGTGCGGTGTGCAAGTACTTGGGCATTCCGATCGGCGGGGCCAAGATCAGTCGGTTTCCGGACGGGGAGAAGCTGATACGGATTGAAGATGATGTTCGCGGTCGCGATTGCTTCGTGGTGCAATCGACGTGCAAGCCGGTGGATGAGCACCTGATTGAACTGCTGATCTATCTGGACTGTCTGCGCCGAGCCAGCGCCAAGCGGATCACGGCGGTCGTGCCTTATTTCGGTTACGCCCGTCAGGACCGGAAAGATGAAGGCCGCGTGCCGATCACGGCTAAGCTGGTGGCCAATATCATTGCCACGGCCGGTGCGGACAGGGCCCTCGCGATCGACCTGCACGCCCATCAGTTGCAGGGCTTCTTCGATATTCCGGTGGATCATCTGGCCGGGGAGCTGGTGCTGAGCCGGTACTTCCGGGACAAGAAGATCGACAACCTCACCGTGATTTCGCCCGACGTGGGCAACATCAAAACGGCCGCACGCTATGCCTCGCATCTGGGCGGCGATCTGGCGATCGTCCACAAGAGACGCGTCAGCGGCGATCAGGTCATGGCCGATGAGTTGATCGGCGACGTGAAAGGCCGAAACATCCTCATGTGCGACGACATCATCGCCACGGCCGGCACGGTGTGCAGCGCGGCCGAACTGGTGAAGCAGCGCGGGGCCAAGAGAATCTGTGTCGGGGCCACCCACGGCGTCTTTGTCGGCCAGGCATTGGAAAGGCTGGCGGCCGCCCCCATCGATGAGGTCGTAGTCACCGACACCATTCCGCTGACGGACGAGGCCAGGAAGGCCAAGAAGATCAAGGTCCTCAGCGCCGCCGCCATGCTGGGCGAAGCCATCAAGCGGATCCACCGGGACGAATCCGTGAGCAGTCTTTTTAGCCAGGGATGACCGGAGAAAGTGCGTAGCTTTGAAAATCGGATCGAATCGAGTTGTCTGGATTTAGTTTTTTTCGGGTGAAGAGACCATGAACAAGACCTTAACGTTGGAAGCCAAGACAAGAGAGCGTACAGGTTCAAAAGCATCGGTGCGACTCCGGGAGGAGGGCCGGATACCGGCCATCGTGTACGGCCACAAGCAGGAACCGGTCGCTATTTCGTTGGATGCCCATGATTTTGCGGAGGGGTTGCACCACGGGCACCGGCTGATGGACATCCAGATCGGCGGGGAGACGCGGAAGCTGCTCCTCAAGGATGTACAGTACGATCACCTCAGTCGCGATGTTGTCCATGTCGACCTGGTGCGCGTCGATGTGACCGAGACAATACGCGTGACCGTCCCGGTTGAGCTGAAGGGAATCACCAAGGGTGCCGGCGCGGGCGGCATTGTCGAGTCGCACACGGATCGTATCGACGTCGAGTGCCTGGCGATGAAGATGCCGGACACGATCACCATCTCGGTGAAGGAGATGGACATCGGCGACATCATTCATGCGGGGGACGTTGCGCTTCCGGAGGGTGTGTCGCTGGCGAGTGCGGCCGACACGATCATTGCGACCTGTCAGATGGTTGCTGCCGCGCGGACGACGCAAGAGATGGAGGAAGAAGAACCGACTGCACCTGAGATCATCACGGAGAAGAAATTGGCTGAAGGTGAAGAGGGTGCCGAGTCATAAGAGGATGGATACCGTGCTGGACCGGAGTTGATGGCTGAGTTGAAACTTGTCGTCGGTTTGGGCAATCCGGGGCCCGAATATGCTGAGACGCGACACAATCTGGGATTCAAGGTAATTGAGGCCCTGGACGACGCGCTGGGGATCGCCGTGACGAAGGGCAAGTTCGGCGCTCGGATCGGCGATGGGCAGTACCGAGGCCGGAAGGTGATATTGATGAAGCCGTGGCAGTTCATGAATCGCAGCGGTCAGGCCGTGGCTACGGCGGTTGGGTTCTACAGGCTCGATCTTGGTGATCTGATGGTCGTCACGGATGACATGGCCCTTGAGACCGGGCGGATTCGCCTGAGGACGAAGGGATCGGCCGGAGGCCACAACGGCTTGGGCGACATCATCGACAAGCTGGGCAGCAGTGAGTTCGCCCGCTGTCGCGTCGGCGTCGGCCAGTGCGCCAGCGCCATGGCGGTCGATTACGTGCTCGGCCGACCGATGGCCGAAGAGAAGGTGCTGTTGAATGATGCAATTGTCCAGGCACGGGACGCCGTGCTCTGCTGGCTCGAGTACGGCATGGACAAAGCCATGAATGACTTCAACCGCGGCCAAGTGTGACGGATTAGGCTACAGCGGTGTGGGTTCGAACTGAGCGTTGATTTGAGATTGCTATATGTGATCAGGAGGTAACAGGTTTGGAAACGGTTGCGAAGCGGTTATACGAAGCGATGTTCTTGATTGACTCCGCTCAAGCGGCAGCGGATTGGGAGGGCATGCTCTCCGTGATCAACAACATCCTCCAGCGTGCGGATGCCGAGGTTGTCTCGATGCGGAAATGGCAGGAGCGCAAGCTCGCCTATAACATCGGCCGCAATACGCGCGGCACGTACATCTTGTGCTACTTCAAGGCCGACAGCCGTCGCGTGAGCGGGATCGAGAAGGATGTCCAGCTTTCCGAGAAGGTCATACGTGTCCTGGTGCTCACGACAGAAAAGCGCCCGGCCGAGATGATCGAGAAGGATATCAACGTGCCGGAGGAGAAGGTGTTCGGGCCGCCTGTCGTGAGGAATGAGCCCGAGAAACCGACCCCGGCTGCCGCCTCTGATACGCCGTCTGCCCCCTCTGATTCGGTCGACGCCGCTGATTCGAAGGAGGAAGAAGGCGATAAGGTCGAGAAACCGACCCTGGTTGCTGCCTCCGATGGGGTCGCCGCCGACGATTCGAAGGCGGACGAAGGCGACAAGGCCGAGGCCGAAGAGAAGGAAGAGACGGCTGGGTAAGTTCGTGGAGGACGGATGGTGGGTTGGCTGTACCGTCGCGAATCTGCCGTCTGAAACTCGGGATCGGAAGTCCGTGTCTGGATGCTACGGAGAGGTTGACTATGGCTGGTTATAACAAGGTGTTGCTGCTGGGCAATCTGACGCGCGACCCGCAGTTGTCTTACACGCCGTCGCAAACAGCGGTGGTGGATTTCGGTTTGGCGACCAATCGGCGCTGGACAGGCCAGGATGGAAGCCAGCGCGATGAAACGTGTTTTGTGGACTGCCGGGCGTTTGGGCGCCTCGCCGAGAACATCAACAAGTTCTTTAGCAAGGGCAAGCCGATCTTTCTTGAAGGCCGGCTGACGTACGACGCCTGGACCGCCCAGGATGGAACCAAAAAGAGCAGGCTCAGGGTTACGGTCGAGAACTTCCAGTTCCTGCCCGGCACCGGTAGTGGCGGTGGCGGCGGACCGGATCAGGGCGATCCCAGCGATCACGGCGGTGCCGATGCGGCGCCGCCTCAGGGCCGCGGCCGTGACGGGGTCCCGGACGATGAAATACCGTTTTAGTGTTGATTCTGTAGACAAGTGGGTAGACGAAAGCCCACCTTGCTGAATTCTTACGCTGTTGGCTTTGAGGTAAAAGATGGTAGCACGAGACAAAGGACAAAGAAGAAGAACCGGATTCGCCGGTGCACGCGATCAGACACAGTGCCGTTTCTGCAGAGGCGGAATCAAGTATGTGGATTACAAGGACCTGGACACGTTGCAGAAACTGCTGACCAATCGCGGCAAGATCTACTCGCGTAAGCGCAGCGGCAATTGCGCCGGTTGTCAGAGGAAGGCCAAGCGGGCGATCAAGCGGGCCCGGTTCATGGCCCTGCTGCCGTACTCGGCGTAACAGGTCCTATCAGTCCTGCGCGACTGTAGCCGACCTGGGTCTGGGTTTCAAAGAGAACGTTACGAGGTAGAAGGTATGAAGATATTACTTTGTGAAGATATCAAGCGATTAGGGTGGCTCGGCGATATCGTTGAGGTGGCCGAGGGATATGCGCGGAATTACCTGCTGCCGCATGGCTTGGCTAAGGTCGCCACCGAAGGCAACGTTCGGGCGCTGGCAAAGGAGAAGTCGAAGCGGGCCGAGGAGCGCGTGAAAGAGCGCAGCCGCCTGCAAGTCGCTGCGGAGGCGGTCGAAGGGGCTGAGGCCGTGGTCGCCGCCCTGGCCAACGAGCACGGCGTCTTGTTCGGCTCGGTCAACGAGCGCCAGATCGCCGCGAACCTGCGCGAGCAGGGATTCATGGTGGCCGATGAGGTGGTCAAGCTGCCCGAGCACATCAAGCAGGTCGGCACGCATAGCGTAACCCTGAGATTCGCCGAGGAGGTGACGGCGACGGTCAGTGTGGTCATCGTGGCCGAGAAGACCGGCGAGCAGAAGGAAGAGGAAGACAAATAGGAATGAGCCCGGCTCGATGATCCCGTGCTTGCGCAGCGATTCGACCGGCTCGCCCGTGATGTCGCGCTGGCAGGGTGTGTTGCTGATATTGAAGTCAGTCGTCTTTGTCTCGAACGTGCAGATACCGCTGTGGCGCCTGGTGGTGAAGACGACGTATTTTATCCCCGCCAGTTTGGCCATGCGCGCCCACTCGTCGGGCTGGAACCACTCTTCGCGCTCGGCCTTGTTAGCCGCCTGCGCGGTCGCACCAACAAGAGTCCAACCCACCGGCGAACCGTCATGACTGCCACCCGTGTCACAAAATCAAGAATCAAAGTGCAAAACTCAAAACGACATATCAAACTGAAAAATCGTTACTTATCCAGCGACGAATGAAATCATTGCCGCAGTGCGGCAACTCCGCAATTTTGCACTTTGCGATTCACATTTTGCTTTTCTTCAGTCTCTGCTTCCGCAACTCCACGCGCTGCCTGGCATTTTCGTAGCGCTTCTTTTCTTCGTCCGTCTGCGGCAGCAGCGGCGCCACCGGCGTGGGCTTCTTGTCCTCGTCCAGCGCGACCAGCGTCAGGTGCGCCGTCGTCGCGATCACTTGCCGGCCGGTATAGGGGTCCTCGCGGACGACCAGGACGCCCACCTCCATCGAGGTCCGGCCGACGTAGTTGACCGCGGCTTTGAGGACGACGTGGTCGCCGATGTAGATGGGCTGTTTGAAGCTGAGCGAATCGATCTCGGCCGTGACGACCTCTGTGCCGCAGTGCCGCTCGGCCGCCATGGCCGCGACCATATCGATCCAGCTCATGATCGCGCCGCCAAAAGCAGTCCCCTTCGGATTGGCCTGGTGCGGCATGACCAGATACCGCGTCTCAACCGCACTCTCACTCGGTGTCTTACCTTTTGCGTTTGTCATAGCCTCTATAGTGTCCTCGTCCGGCCCCACAAGTCAACAATCTGCCGTGGGAAAATCCGAAACAAATCCCAAGGACCGAAACCAAAATGACCTAAACGCTCGCGCTCTTCGTCCGGTGCGTTTTGAATTTTGAGCCTTTGAACATTTGTGCTTGTTTCGGATTTCGTGAGCGTCGTTGTCTTTGTCACCCTGAGCGGAGCGTAGCGGAGTCGAATGGGTCTGGCCTGGGATTGGGCAGGCGCCTCGTTCGCAGCCAGATTCCTCGACGGCGCTCGGAATGACACAACTCGCTATCGCCTCGACTCTGTCATTCCTGCAGAGGCAGGAATCCAGAGAACATGACAGCCGGACAGCCCTCAAGCAGATGATGTAGCCCAGCCGCCCCCGGCTGGGATCACCGCTGAAATGAAACCTTTCGGCCCGCGTCTGTACCTTGTAGAATACGAACAGATTCGTTGGGAGATACTCCATGAAGAAGGCGAAATGGTTGTGCCTGCTGGCGCTCGTGTTGGCAGGTGGATGTCTCAAGATCGAGGCCGACGAGGACAGTGGTATCATCACCATTTCCGGCGGCAAGGTGGATACGCAGCGGGCCATGCTCGACCTGATGCGTGACCGGCAATGGACGCACGAGCGGGCCGGCGCCCACACGGCCAGTTCGCACTCCGTCCGCAAGGGCATCGGTTTCAGCACCCGCGAGGGGCTGATCCTGCCCGCCGAGAGCCACCAGGAATCGTCGCAGGCGTATATCGCGGCGCGGACCGCCGACGGCAAACAGGTCCAGTTCGATATCGCCAGCAGCACAGCCAAACCGACAACCATCCAGATCACGGTGGAAGAGGGCGCGTCGGTTTCCACGGCCGAGGTGACCGCCGAACTGGCGCGGCGGCTCCAGGAGCAGGTCCATCCGCGACGGACTGCAGACCCGCTGATGATCCGCGTCGCGTCGCTGGCGCCGAGTGAGACCGAGTTGAACGCGTACGAAGCCCCCTGGACCGCCACGGGTGACTGGGCCTACCCGGCCCGACACGCCCGGTTCGAAATTCGCACGGAAGGCGGTGGCAGCCGGCACTACAGCATCTACGTGGACGGATCAGCGCCATGGGCGCCGGGCGGCGCGGACCGGGAAGGTCCCGTGTCTTTCGAGCTGAAACGCCGCGTCGGGATGATGACGTTCGAAGGGCAGCGCTACGTCAGCAGCGGCTCCGGCGTCGTCACGTTCGACCCCAACGCCACATACGTGGACGCACTGGCGAACCTGGTCGGTGAGCGGCCGGAACTCGACGATCTGGTGACTCTGTTTTTCAACGAGATGGACCTCGATTACGCCGTGCAGATGAAGGAGGTCTGGGGCGACGAATTGACGCTCCATACTCTCCTGGCACTCGCCAGTCGGCGCCTCGCGCCGGAGTACGTCCGCGGGGTTCGCGACGCGGGTTATGGGTTCTCACCCGACGAGGTCATCAAGCTCTCCAGTTACCACGTCCCGCTGGAGATGCTCGCCGGCTTCAAGCGGGCCGACTACGATTTCAGCCCCGAGCAACTCATCAAGATCAAGAACTATCACCTCACGGCCGACGACTTCGTCGCCTTTCGCGAAGCGGGCTACGATTTCTCCATCGACGAGATGATCAAGGCCAAGAGCTACCATCTCCCCGTCGAGACGGCTCGCACCCTCCACGAGGCAGGCTTCAACTATAGCCTGGATGAGCTGATCAAGCTCAAGAGCTACCACGTACCGCCCGCAGACATCATCGCCTTCAAAGAGGGCGGCTACGCTCTGTCCCTCGACGAGGTCATCAAGGCCAGGAGCTACCACCTGAGCATTCCGGAGGCGGTCCGTCTCAAGCAGGTCGGCTACGATTTCTCGCTGGACGAGCTGATCAAGCTCAAGAGCTACCGCGTGCCGATAGAATTCATGGTCGACGTCTACGACCCCAACTACGAGACCTTCAGCGCCGACGAACTGATCGCGTTTCGCCAGAAACGCATCGACGCCGCCACAGTCAGGAAGATCCGCACCAGCGTGCAAAGCCAATAGTCGTCGGCGCGAGCGCCCCATGTAGCCCAGCCGCCCCCGGCTGGGAATGAAAAGGAGGCCTCAGCTTCGGCTGAGGCAACAACCCACTCACCCCCGAGGGCGGGGGTGCCACATTGCCCCGAGACACCGCGTTCATCGCCCTTGGCGGTCAAGGGCGTCAAGACGAAGGTCTCCACCCGCCAAATCGTCCGCGCCGTCCGCCAGTCGTGGCGGCGTTCCTAAAGACCCTAAATAAGTATTCCCGGAAGGCATGTCACCAGAGTCAGCATGCGCCACGGGTGGCCCATCTTGCAGTCCCCGGGCGACGCCCCCGTCACCGGATGTCAAATCCCACCAATGGAACCGGTTTGCCGTCACACCCTATGCGAGTAGAGCCTAATTCGTCACCTGATCCGTTACCCCAGAACCGTCACCCTCTTGGCCCCCCTGCGCGCGATCGGCGGAAGGCCCTGCCTTGCCTTCTCTGGCTTCACCTACGGAGGCTTGGGCCGCAGTCCTATGCTCGATGAAATGCCGAAACGCCAAGGGTGCTCCCCAAAGCGCCAGGGCAAGAAGAATCAGAAGAAACAGAAACCACGAAAACGAATCGACATCGGCTAGGAAGCTCCACGCGCCGTAGACCGTGCGGCCAAAGGCTATGTGTCCGGTGCCCTGAGAACAGGTGATTCGGAAATTCTTCGTGTAGTATTCTGGCATGTCTTCTGCAAACCATATGGTGACACGCTTCCACTCTCTTGCGCGAAGCTCGCCGAGCTGCAGTGTCTTGTTGAAGGTCAAAGGCATCTTGCTGTCATCGGCTGAAGCAACAAGAGCAACGCCGTTCAGCGGTGTGTCTAAGACAACACTGGTGGCGGGAAGATTACCCGTATTGCGGATGACCAAGCGGGCACACCCTCTGTACCGATTATACCGATCCCACAGCGATGCGTAGCCTGCAAGCGAATTGGGATCTGGGATGCGAGGAATACCTTCAGCATAAGCGCTGATTCTGGCACTGGCCTGACGCTCTTTTGTATTGGGATCATCTGGTATCGGGAATTTCTCACGTAGTATCGAGAGCTTCTCACGCCAGCGTGATTCTAACCTCCTCCCCGCGGCGTCCGCCAAGGCGGTGACGATGTCGGGAGGCAATGCGAAGGAGTTGTACTCTGCCCTCACCTTAAGCCTTAGGCCCGGAGGCAGAACGGCTCTGTATATGCCGAGGACGGTAGCTATCAGCACGACGACCGCGCTGAATTTGCCGAAAGCAACCCAGATCTTCTGGCCCGTTTTGCTATTCTTCGACAACGGAGAGTTTCCTAGGTTGTGCATCGCACACCGCTCGTGTTGTCCGCGTCGGAGGCCCCATGCGCTTCCAGGCCTCACAACCATCTCACCATTATAGGCCGGACACGACGGCAATGGAAAGAGAAAAGCGCCCATGCAGGCATGCAAGTTTGTAGTGATGCCGTAAGGCGTTTGTTGTTATGCCCTTACGGGCACACTACCAACGGGTGCCGGCGGTCAGCTTGCGGCGAGTTGGTAGGAGAATTCGGTGACGTTCATTTGTTGCTTGGCGTGCTCGATGGTCATGCTCACGAGATTGCCCTGTTCGTCCAGTTCGATCAGCACGTTCTCGCCCAGGTCCTGCGTCCGTTGTTTGTAGTGTGCCCGTAAGGGCATAGGGGATAACGCCTGACGGCGTCACTACGAACGAGGGCGAATGATTATTCGCCCCTACGAGGGGTCTGAATCGGCGTTGCCCCCTGCCTCCGCAGGGGCAGGTGTCTCTGCGCCAATCTGCGGTTTACTCGGTCCGCGAAGAGCCGCCCAAGCCGGCCAGTGACGACATCAAACACATCCCTCTGACCAGGGGCAAGTTTGCCATCGTGGACGCCGAGGACTATGAGCGGCTCAACCGGTACAAATGGCACGCGATCTGCATTCGGGGCAAGTGGTACGCGCGCCGGGCGGTCGGGCCATTATGATGCACCGCGAGATCATGAAGGCGCCCAAAGGCAAGTTCGTGGACCACATCGATGGCAACGGTCTGAACAATCGGCGCCGTAACCTATGCCTGTGCATGACGGAGCAGAACCTGCAGAACCGACGACCGCTGGCTCGGACGTCGCAGTTCAAGGGCGTGTTGTACTACGCGGACAAGTGGCATGCGGAGATCACGTGTTGGGGCAAGAAGACCCGCATCGGCGCGTACGACGACGAGGTCGAGGCAGCCACGGCGTACGACCGCATGGCGATTGAGTTGTTCGGCGAGTTTGCGTACCTGAATTTCCCTGAGGAGGCTTACGCCAACGCCACGAGTGCGCATTGAAGTCTTGTAGGGTGGGATTCATCCCACCGCGACGCCATCGACACGGAATCGGTGGGGTGAACCCCACCCTACGACTTCATTATTGTGTTCCTTCGCGGAGGATGTCGAGGTAGAGGGGGCCGTAGTCGACGTAGCGCTGGCCGCCGGTGTGGGCGGTGCCGCTGTCGGAGTCGTCTTTGGCAGTCGTCGGCTGGGTGCCGGCGGTGGCCTCGATCTGGCTGTCCTCGAACCATTCGTTGAAGCTGGTCACCATCATGATCCGGCCGCACTTCGGGTCGAGGTTCGGCAGGGCGACGTCTTTGATCATGGCGCGGAAGATGTCACCCTCTTTCGAGTCCTCCACGTCCGTGAAGTAGCGGGCGCGACCGGGATGGCCGGGGCGGACGGCCGTGTCGTTGTAGCCCGGCGCAATGGTCGGCATGAACGCGACGCCCACGCTGTTGGCGGCGGTCTTGGCGGTGGCGTAGTTCCGGGCGAGCAGCTCGAGGGCCGCGTGCGTTCCGCCGAGTTGGCCGACGGACTGGCCGTAGACGTCGTAGGCGGTGACGGCGTCGAAGTTCTTCGCCCATTCGGCCCGGTACCCGGCCCCGAAGACGTCGTCTCCCACGATATACAGATTCGGGAACTTGGCTCTGGCCTCCTGCAGCGCTTCGTGGCCCCGATTGCGGAAGTACTCGCGCGTCAGGTAAACGAAGATCACGGGCTTGCCGTCGATGCGCAGGTAGTACGGATGGTCGAAGTATGTCCTTTTGAGATAAATCAGGTCATTGATCCAGCGGCTGTAGTTCGGCTTGGCAGACGTCCCCAGCCGACCGGTGGACTCGTACAGAATCGCGTACTTCAGCTTGCCGGCGTCCGGATGCCTGAGAATGACGCCGCGCAGCGTCTGGTCGGTACGATCGCCCGGCCGCCACCAGCTTGAGGCCCAGAACGAAATCCCGCCGCGGACGCTCTGGGCGATGTGGTCGGCCACGACGTTCGGGTCGCTCGATCTGTACAGGCCCGCTTTCGGTCCCTGAGGCGGCACCAACCGCTGGCGCATCGCGTTGCGCCAATGATTCGACTGCCTCGCGGCTGGCGCGCGGAACCAGGGATAGTAATACACGCCCACCACCGGTTTGTCGTCCCGGCCGGACGTGCCCTCCTGTGCCGCCACCGCGGGCCTCAGTGCCAGCGCCGCCAGCACCAGGACAACAATACGCCAACCTCTTGCCGGCCATCTCGAAGAGACGAGCGGCTTTCCCCTCACGGTGCGTTCAGCTACTGATCTTTCTTTTTGGCTTCTCATGACGACATCATGTCCCGATACCACCCCATAAGTCAACAGCCTGCAGTTGGAAAACCCGAAGCACGAGGTGTCGTAGGATGGACTTCAGCCCACGTGGCCTTTTCGGCCGGACCCATTCGAGCCCGCGGCGATGGTACGCAGGTTGCCTGAATCAACGAGGATCGCCCTGAGAATTCAATTGCCCGCGGGACGGAGTTTGCTAGAATGTCCTTCATTAGAAGGAGTGCGGTTTTATGAATGTGGTACAGAGACTCAAGCGCGTCATTGTCGAAGACCTGAATCTCGAGGAGATTACGCCCGACGAGATCAAGGATGATGAGCCCCTGTTCGGCGAAGGACTGGGCTTGGATTCGCTCGATGCGGTGGAATTGGTGGTGGTCGTGAAACGGCATTTTGGCGTCGAGATCAAGGACATGAGCGAGGGGCGCGAAGCGTTCGCCTCCATCAACGCTCTGACGAAGTTCATCGAGGAGCACATGGAGGGATGACGCACGCTAACGAGGCGATCCCGATCACCGGGCTTGGCTGTCTCTGTGCGGCGGGAGGTACCGTTCCACAGGTGACCAAAACCTTGTTCGCCGGGCAGCGCAACGTGCAGCACCGATCTGTGGGAGATCATCGTTATCCCGTGTTTGAACTGGCCCCTCAGGATGCCCCGTCAGGATACTTTGAAGGGCGCGAATGTGAGCGTTGCGGCCGGCTGGCCGTGACGGCGGCCCGCGAAGCGCTCACCCACGCCGGACTAACGGAGGATGTTCTCCAGGGGCGCACCGTCGGCGTCTGCATTGGCACCACCGTCGGCAGCGCCATGAACAACGAGGCCTTCTATCGTCTCTTTCGTGAAGGGCAGACGCCCGGCATCGAGCCGATTCGGCGCTACCTCCGCACGAATCCGGCCTCCATGGTCGCTCGCGCCTTTGGTCTGACCGGGCCTTGCCAGACGATCGTCAATGCCTGCTCCTCTGGCAATGTCGCCATTGGCCATGCGGCCGCGTGGATCAGGGCGGGGATCTGCGACGTGGCCGTTGCCGGCGGGGCCGATATGCTCTGCAATGTCATTCACGCGGGTTTTCTATCCCTGTTGATTACCGATAGCGAGCCTTGTCGGCCCTTTGACCGCGATCGCAAGGGTCTGAATCTGGGCGAAGGGGCCGGTGCGGTTGTGCTCGAATCGGCACAATCCGTCCGGCAGCGGGGCGGGGTCATACAGGCCCGGCTGTGCGGCTACGGCAACGCCTGCGATGCCTACCATATCTCCGCACCGGAGCCTACGGGCCGAGGGTTGAGGCGCGCCGTCGCTTTGGCGCTGGCCGAGGCGCAGGTGGACTGCGACGACATTGAGTTCATCAATGCCCACGGCACCGGGACGCCCGAGAACGACCGCGTGGAAGGCCGCCTCTTTCCGGAACTGTTTCCCGGGGTCCCGTTCAGTTCCACCAAAGGCTTTACGGGTCATACGCTGGGCGCCGCCGGGGGGATCGAGGCGGTGATTACGGCCGTGTGTTTGCAGCAAAAGCAGGTGGTGGCCAACATCGGTTTCGAGGAGCCGGACCCCGATTTTGCGGGGCGACCCGTGGTGGAGAATACCGCGATCCGAGGACGGTATGGATTGTCTGATTCCGTTGCTTTCGGTGGGAACAACGCCGTGCTGATTCTCCAGGGGCCGGACTCATGACCGGGCCGCGGCTTGCCATTTCGGGGGTTGGCCTGGTGGGCGGATTCGGCGCGGGCAAACAGGCCGCGCTGGAGGCGCTGTCGAAGGGAGGCGCGCCCAACGAATCGGTGACTGTGGGCAGCCCCTCCGGTCCACGCCAATTGCCGGTCTACCAAGTGGACGTGTCGCCCGTTCGTCCCTTCATTGGCGCCGGCGCGTGGAGACGAATGAATCGATTCGGCAAGCTGGCGGTGCTCGGCGCTTCTTTGGCACTTCAAGACGCCGGCTGGGACGCGCCGCTCGACCGAAATGACATAGGTCTCATCCTAGCTAGTGGATACGGAGCGTCGAAGAGCACCTTTGACTTTCTGGATTCCATGCTGGATGATGAGGGCCGTTGTCCATCGCCCACCCTTTTCTCCAATTCCGTTCACTCTTCGGCGGCGTCCCATTTGAGCATCGTTCTGCAATCGGGCGGGCCCTGCCTGACGGTAAGCCAGTTCGAGATGTCGCCGATATCGGCGCTGCTGACAGCGTCTACGTGGCTGGCCGAGGGCCAGATCAAGGCAGTTCTTTTGGGTGCGGTGGACGAGCTATGTCCCGTCCTCAGCTACAGCTATGAGCGGTTCTTCGAAGGACAGAGTTCCGGACCGATCGAGCCGTTCAATTGGGACAAGCAGACAGCGATCATGGGAGAAGGCGCGGCCTTCCTGCTGTTGACGCGGGCCGAAGACGCCGATGCGGCCTACGGGTGCATCGATCAACTGCTCTGGACCCAGAGCAAGAACTGGGCGGCGCCCCACGATCGTGCGCTCGTCCTGGGAGCGGATGGGCATCTCTGCTACGCAGGGCAATATCGTCGGCTGAGTGAGGATCGCCCGACGCCGATGGCCTACACCCCCCTCTACGGCAGTTTACCGGGAGGGCAGGCTTTTGACGTGGCGATTGCGGCAATGGCGGCCCAGGCCGGGCAGGGGCCCGATCGAATCTGCTCAGTCAAGTGTGACGTGGAAGGAAACTGCGGGGTAGTGGCATGTCGTTTTGGTCGCAACGCAGACTAACAACCGCCATGGCTGTCGTTAGCATATTGTTTCTCAGCGGCGCGTCCGCCCAGACCGGACTCTGGGATAGGTGGTCGGCCGTGCTTCGTGGTCAGGCGCCCCACGAACGGGCGTTTGGACTGTACGCCGGGACGGCTCATGACTGGTCCGACATGCGCTTCGTCCTCGCAAGCTGGCAAGCCCTTTATGATTATGAGACGATCTGGCCCCAGAAAGCGCCCGATGCACTGGGCGTCCGATTCGAAGCGAATCTGGGAACCGCGACCGGGACGGAGTTTTCCGGGGCTCGGTTGGTGGCCTCGGGCAATGTGCTGGCGGTCTATGATCTGGCCCCGCGAGGGACATCGAGGTTCGTCCCCTATGTGGAAGCGGGGATCGGACTGATTTACACGGATTTTGAGAGAGAGGGGCAGGGGCTCCGACTGAATTTCAATCCGGTCGCCGGCGTGGGGGTGCGAATGGGGTCAACATTTCTGACCCTGCGCGTACACCATTTGTCCAATGGCGGTCTGGATGATGAGAACCGTGGGATCAATTCCGTCGTCTTCGGCCTCGGAATGGTCCTGTGACTCTGTGGATCAGCGTTCCAGCCGGGGCGGACCCCGAGCAAAAAGCCCTTGACGGCGCCTGGCGGGCGACATACATTTCATCCCGTGGCGTATTGTTGCAGAGACAGCAGGGAATCGGACAGAACAGTGGATTGAAGAGTAAGGAGAAAGACCATGGTGCGAATGGCAAGAACAGGAATCGGTTTGTTGTCGTGTTTGTTCTTCCTCGTCTGCTCGGGTTGTGGCGGCTCAGGCATCCAGAAGGAGAAAAACAGCCTCTACACGCGCTACAATCTCCACTACGTCGCGCAGAAGGGCCGCAATGTGGCTAGTTATGCCAACTTCACCGATTACCCCGGGCACGGCTTCCTTCCCTACAACACTGAGGTTAAGGCGACGTACTGGAAGAACGGCCACACGATCACCGCGGTGGACACCGGTAAAGTCATCCTGTTGACCTTCAAGAGCAAGAACATGGATGGGATGCGCGGCAGTGAGTACCTCGATCTGATCCTGTCGCCGGAGCCCGTCAGTTACATGGACCTGACGGCCGAGGACGAGCAGGGCATCCAGCAGGGCAGGGCGCTGATCGGAATGACCAAGCAGGGCGTGATGATCGCCCTGGGCTATCCTGCCAAGCACCGCACACCCTCCCTGGAAGAGAACACGTGGGCCTATTGGAAAGGTCGCCTCGGCGAGCCGAGACTGGTGCAGTTTGATGGCAATGGCAAAGTTGTCTCCATTACGAACTAGGACGGTTGCAGGCCGCGGCTCCGTCAGGCGGGCACTGCTTCTGACGATCTTGATTGCCACAGCGGACGGGCCTCGTTTGCAGGCCGGCCCGGAGCCAGGCGATTCGGCGCCGCAACCGCCCTTGTTGCGGTTGCTGCGCGAATCGCGTGCTCCCTATCACACCGTCGCCGTTCGCTTCACTCAGCGCAAGTGTCTGACGATTCTGGACGTCACGCTCGAATCGGAAGGCATGATCTTCTTTCGCCGACCGGGCCTCATTCGCTATGAGGTCCTGTCGCCCGCGAAATCCCTCTTGCTCCACGATGGCAAAAAGGCGCGGTGCTACGCCTTTACCGAGGGAAAATGGGAATTGCTGCGCAGTCCCGGCGCCAGCGCCGTGGGGCGCGTCTTGCGTCAGATCGGCCATTGGATCCAGGGGGATTTTGACACGGATCAGAAGATGTTCGATCTGACGGTCCTGCCGTGGGAAGAGGGAGCCGGTCGCATTCGGCTGACTCCCCGCAGCGAGGCCTTGGCGGAGTACATCCAGGAGGTCGATATCTACGTGGCTAAGGCCCCAGACTACCAAGTGACGCGCGTGGTCATTCACGAGTCCGACGTCGACACCACGGAGTTGCTCTTCCGTCAGGAGCGACGCAACCAGCCGATCCCGGACGAGACCTTCGTCTCCACGGACGTTTCGCAAGCTTGCCTGGACTTCTTCCGGCCCACAGAAGACGACGATCCCAACGAGGTCGAGAAGCCTCAATCTTGAGACGTTTGATCCATTCCATCCCGGTCCTTGGTCTGGTGGTGCTGGGTTGCGCGTGCCCACGGTCACTGGGCCCGGCGGTCGATGATCCGGCCCAGCGCGCCGCGCTCCTTCAAGCGTGCCGACGTCCCGACGTGTCTCGGGCTGTCTTTCAGACGGTGGTGCGTTGGCCCGGAAGAGCGCTGTCTCTGACCGAAATCGTGCAGCGCCATCCGGACGGGGGCTATTCCGTGGTTGGTGTCTCGGATATCGGCAGCACGTTGTACGCCGCCCGTGTCGTCGCCAACGGCCAAGGCGAAGTCGTCAGCAAAGCCCTGCCGTTCTCGGATCGGTGGCTGCTCGATGGCTTCGTGGCGGAATTGCTCGTTCCCTGGACCGGGCCGGACGAGAGCAGTGAACTGCACAAGCTGTCCGATGGAACCGCGGCTCTGGCTCAGGAAGAGGGCCGGCTGAGACGTGTTTATCTTTTCAATGCATCCGGGCAGTGGGTGGGGGTCCAGCGACTATCGGGATGTCGGTTGCGTTGCCAGATGTCCCTGGAATGGGGCGAGGGGGTCTTGCCAACGACGATGCGGGTCAAGAATGCCCAGAAGCATTACCGAGCGGTTCGGGAGAATGTTGCGATCGAGTGATCCGTCCCACGGCGGGAACGGCTCGTTTTCAGCTTCACTTCTGGAAACTCGCGTCATCTAAGGGTTCAGATAGACTTCCCTGCATGCCTTCACTAAGGCGAAGGGAGTTCTGTTGTTCAAGGAGTAATGCCAGGTAAGTCACGCGCTCTGCCCTCCTGGTAACGCCGGTGATGGCTCCTTCGGACTCCGAGAAAGGTATTGACAGGCGTCCGTTTTTTGCTATGAAGGAGGTTTGGCAAGACGTGATACTGTGTGGCACGAGAACAGGTGCGCCAGTCTCTACCAACGGATAGAAGGGGCCGCTGAGCAGGAGATGACACGATCATGACCCAGGATATCGCTTTGGTTACAGGTGCGTCGAGGGGGATCGGCGCTGCCATCGCGGTTCGGCTGGCCCAGGCGGGGTATGACGTCTGGCTGAACTACCGTAGCAATCACAAGGCTGCACAGGCCGTGGCCGATCAGATCGCGGATTTGGGACGGCAGTGCGTCCTTGTACCTTTCGATGTCTCCGATGACGCGGCCGTCGCGGCAGCCTTGGGTTCCCTTCTGAAAGAGCAGATCCCTTATATTCTGGTCAACAACTCAGGCATCAACCGCGATGGTCTGTTGTTCTGGATGCCTCGTGAGAACTGGAAAGACGTTCTCAATACCAGTCTGGATGGTTTCTACCATGTGACCAGCCGCGTGGTGGGCTTGATGATGCAGAAGAAGCGCGGACGCATCGTCAATATCGTATCCACCTCCGGACAGACGGGGATGCCCGGACAGGTGAACTACTCCGCGGCCAAGGCGGGCTTGATCGGCGCCACCCGGGCTTTGGCCAAAGAAGTCGCGCGGAGCGGAGTCTTGGTTAACGCTGTTTCTCCCGGGTTCATCGAAACCGATATGACCAAGGACTTGCCCAAGGCGGAAATCCTCAAGATGGTCCCCCTCCGGCGGTTTGGCACAGGCGCCGAAGTAGCGGGGGCGGTAGCCTTTTTGTGCTCGGATGAAGCGTCCTATATTACCGGGCACGTTCTCAACGTCAACGGCGGGATCCACATGTGACCTTGAGGGCCGGTCCTTTGCGGCGTCCCGAGGGTGGTACAAGAACGAGGCGTAAATGAATCGAGTTGCCATTACCGGCATTGGCATTGTCTCATGTTTGGGTTCGGACCGGGAAACCGTGGCCCAGCGGCTCTACCGAGGCCAGTCTGTTGTCCAGGTGGATCCTGAACGAGTGGCGCTGGGGTTTCGCAGCCCATTGGTGACGCGCGTGGCCGGTTTCGATCCCTCCCGATACTTGAATCGCAAAGCGCGGAAGACGATGACGGATTTCGCCATCCAGGCCTATGCGGCGGCCTGTGATGCGCTTGAGGACGCCGCTCTGGCGGTGGAGGATATTGGGAACGAACGCACCGGCCTGGTGTTCGGATGCGACTCCAGTTGTCTGGCCGCCATCGAACAAGCGGATCTGGTCAAACGACACAAGACCACGAGCGTCATTGGCAGTGGGCACGTGTTCTGTTCCATGACCTCGAACATCACGATGAATCTCAGCACGCTGTTCAAGACGCAGGGGGCTTGCTGGACCCTCAGTGCCGCTTGTAGCAGCGGTGGCCACGCCATTGGCCAGGCCGCGGATTTGATCCGTCTGGGAAGGCAGGAGCGCGTCATCTGCGGCAGCGCACAGGAAGTCAATTGGGAATCCATGTGCAGCTTCGACGCTCTCGATGCCTTCTCCGTGCGGACCGAGACTCCTGAGACAGCCTGCCGACCCTTCGATGCGAACCGAGACGGCCTGGTGCCCAGTGGCGGCGCCGCGGCACTCGTGCTGGAGCAATACGATCTGGCCCAGCGGCGTCGAGCCCCTATTCTGGGCGAAGTGCTCGGCTATGGTTTCTCCTCCGATGGGGCCAACATCTCGGCGCCGAGCGAAAACGGCCTGCTGCGCGCCATGCAGGCAGCGGTGCGAGAGGCCGGCGTTCCACTCGATGCGGTCGATTACGTGTGCGCTCATGCGACGGGAACGCCGGTTGGCGATGATGTCGAAGCCCAAGGGATCTATCGACTCTTTGGCGACAGATACTCTCCGGCGGTGGCCTCGTTGAAAGGAATGGTCGGGCATGAGTTGTGGATGGCCGGCGCGGCCCAGGTGGTGTACTGCATGCTGATGGCGCGCAATGGATTCACGGCGGCCAGCACCAACTTCGAGGAGCCGGATGAGAACAGTAGGAAATTGCGTATCTTGACCGAGAAACTCGATAGCCCTCCCGGTACGGTTTTGTGCAATTCTGCCGGCTTTGGCGGCACCAACTGTTGTCTCGCCCTGCGATTGTGCCCATAGGACAACGACCTGCCGACGCCCGCTTTCGTCGCGCGAATCCTATCTATATCGGACCGTCCGGCGGCCACGAAGGTCGCCGTGCAAGCCAGGAGCCAAGGAGGCCCTTCGGGGAATTTCGTTGCGGGGACACGCGGCCTGGGCTAGGCTGCGAAATTGGCAGAACCGATGGCTAGTAACCTTGATGGGGCCCTTGGCGTGCGGATAGCGATTTCGGCCCACCGCCATGACAACTTGCAGGCGCCGGTCGTGTTTATGTCTTGGAAGTACACACAGGAATGACACCTTCGACATATGATACCGTAGTGATTGGCGGCGGGCTGTCTGGGTTGACCTGTGCGGTGCTTCAGGCTCGGAGAGGTAGAAAGACCGTGGTCGTCGAGAGCGCCCCGCACCTGTCACCCACGCTGCGCGGCTTCACGCGAAAGGGAGTCTATCTGGATTCGGGATTCCACTACGCCGGCTCGGCCGGGGATGATGGGTTGCTGTGTCATCTCCTCTCGCAGTTGGGAGCTTTGGGAGCCCTCAAGGGCAATCTGTGTGCGCTGAAGACCTTCGATCGCGTTCGTTTCCTGAAGCCGGCCTTTGAGTTCTCATTTCCACAGGGCTGGGAAGCACTGGAACAAGCGCTGTGCGAGGCGTTTTCCTCGGATGCGGCGGCGGTGAGACAGTTTCTCTCTGAAATCAGAGTGTTGTGGCAGCAGGGAAGAGCCGCTTTCCTGGCTGATCGTGGCAAGAGCCTGGGGACCCTCTTCTTCGGTGAAGGACGCAGCACCCGGGAAGCGATCGACCGTTGTACCGCCAATCCCGTACTGGCGGCCCTGCTCGGTTGCCACGGGATCCTGTATGGGATGGGCGCGCAGGAAACTTCTCTGGTCTTTCACAGCCAGGTCGTGGGGTCGTACTATGAATCCGCCTGTATGGTCCGAGGCGGAGGGCGGGTCTTTGTGGAGGCCCT
>CAYNQP010000001.1:0-41153 GCA_964399325.1 uncultured Pirellulales bacterium | reverse complement strand
CCAGGGGCTTTCGATAAAAACGACTGAGGCATTTCCAAATGCACAAAGGCCGCTATAATGAAGCCCCTTGAAAGAAAGTGTGCCGTCGTGGTATTTTGGTAGAGGAGTAAGCGGATATGCCAACAGCCAAAGATATTGTGGTGCGCAAGCCCACGGAAGCCGAGATCAACCGGTGCAAGACGTGGCCGACATGGACATGTGAACCCAGCTCTTTCGAGTGGTCGTATACCGAAAAGGAGACGTGTCTGATTCTTGAGGGCAAAGTGACGGTCACGGACGGCGCCGCGTCCGTGACGTTCGGCCCAGGTGATCTGGTCGCTTTCCCCCAGGACCTGGACTGCGTGTGGAACGTGGAAGAACCGGTCAGGAAACACTACAACTTCGGTTGAAATCAATTGATATACGTCCTATAGGTCGAATGGGACCTATTAAGGGCACAGACCAGGGAGGGAGCCCATGGCTTTCAGAAATATCTTTGTCTACCCGCGGTACCCCGACAATCTCGAGAAGTTGTACGTCCTGGCCTACAACCTGTGGACGACCTGGAACTATGACGCGATCCGCCTGTTCTACCATGTGGACGCCCATCTGTTTCAGGCCGCCAAACACAATCCTGTCAAACTGCTCCTGAGCCTGTCGCAGCAGCGCATCGATGAGCTTGCCCATGACGATGGCTTTCTCTTCGAGTTGAACCAGGTCTGGGAGAACTACCAGGAGTACATGTCCTACGATCCCAGTGCCGACGCGGCCCAGGTCAAAGGCCTGAGCGCCGATGACACGGTCGCCTACTTCTCCATGGAGTTCGGCCTGCACGAGTGCATCCCCATCTACGGAGGCGGTCTCGGCATCCTGGCAGGAGACTACCTCAAGGCGGCGTCCGACATGGCGCTTCCGGTGATCGGCGTCGGGCTGATCTACAAATTCGGATACTTTACGCAGCGCATCAACCTGGACGGCTATCAGGAAGAGCTCTTCGCGGAGTTCGACAATCACCTCATCCAGGTGCGCGAGCTGCGCGATGCCCACGGAGAGAAGGCCTACATCGACATGACGATCCTCGGGGCGCCGCTGCGCGTCAAGCTCTGGGAGATTGCCGTCGGGCGCACGCGACTGATCCTGCTCGACACCGACATCGAGGACAACCCGCCCGATCTGCGCGGCATTACCCACGAGCTCTACGTGGCCGACAGGGAGAAACGCTTGCGGCAGGAGCTGGTTCTGGGCATAGGTGGCGTTAGGGCCCTCGAACGGCTTGACATCCGTCCGACGATCTACCACATCAACGAAGGCCACTCCGCCTTTCTCATCGTCGCCCGGCTGCATCAACTAATGGATGAAGGCAAACTGAGCTTTGCGGAAGCCAAGGCCATGATCAGAGCGTCCACCGTCTTCACCACGCACACCCCCGTGAAAGCAGGCAACGAGAACTTCGATGCGGAACTGGTGGAGAAGTATCTCGAATCCAAAACCGACTCGCTCGGTGTGACTTTCGACGAGATTGCCTCCTATGGCTTCGTGGGCCAGGACAAGGCCGTCTTCTCGCTGCCGGCGTTTGCCATACGGTTCGCCACGCACATCAACGCCGTCTCGAAGCTCCATGGGGATGTCTCCCGCAACATGTGGGCCAGCCTCTATCCGAACCGGCAGCCCCAGGAGATTCCGATCGACTACGTGACCAACGGAGTGCATCGTTCATGGCTGAGCCAACCCTTTACGGAACTGCTCAACCGGCACGTCGGGCCGGCCTACGTCCACTGCGCCGGCAATCGCGGGCTGTCGGACAAGATCTCCGGGGTCCCCGACGAGGAGATCTGGGAGGCCCATCGCAAGAACAAACAGAATCTGGTGACGTTCGTGCGTAAGAAACTGGCGGACGATCTGACCGCCAAAGGGTATATTCAGACTCGGATCGAGAACCTCACGCGACTACTGAACCCGGAGTACTTGACCGTAGTCTATGCGCGGCGCTTTGCGCGCTACAAGCGCGCCACGCTCATTCTCAAAGACAAGGAGCGGCTGGTCAAGATCCTGACCAACACCGCCAAGCCCGTTCAACTCCTCTTCGCGGGAAAGGCGCACCCCGCCGACCGATCCGGAAAG
This sequence comes from uncultured Pirellulales bacterium, assembly GCA_964399325.1. GTDB lineage: Bacteria > Planctomycetota > Phycisphaerae > Sedimentisphaerales > Anaerobacaceae > JAFGLV01. The sequence goes on along the minus strand of CAYNQP010000001.1, from coordinate 39,053 downwards.
GAACTGATCCGCGAAATCATCACCTTCGCCAAAGACCACCATGTCGAGGACCGCGTGATCTTCCTCGAAGACTACGATATGAACATCGCCAGGCACCTGGCCTGGGGAGCCGACGTCTGGCTGAATACACCGATCAGACTGTACGAAGCCAGCGGCACCTCGGGCATGAAGGCCGCCATCAACGGCGTCCTGAATTGCAGCGTTCTGGATGGCTGGTGGCCCGAAGCCTACGACGGCAAGAACGGCTGGGCCATCACCGCGGGAGAATTCTACGAACACTCGGAGTTGAAGGAGGTCGCCGAGGCCAACCAGATCTACGATCTGCTGGAAGCCGTCATCACCGAGCGGTACTACGACCGCAATGAGCTGGGAATTCCGACCAAATGGGTGGAGATGATGAAACGTTCCATCGCCACCGCCTGTCGGGACTTCAACATGAATCGCGTTCTGGCACAATACGCACAGAAGTTCTATGTGCCGGCCAAACGCCAGATCGCCGAACTCTCCGCCAACGGCTATGAGTTGCTCAGAAAGGCCCTGCAAGGCGAGCAGTCTGTTCTGGATCACTGGGACAAGATCAATATCCGCGACTTGTCGACCAGCGTAGACAAGAAAGATCGCGTCAGCCAAGGCGAGCGCGTGGACGTGCGCTGCACGGTGGATTTTGATGGCGCCGCGCCGGACTTGTTCGGCGTGGAGTTATATCTGGGACGCAGCGACAAGGACGATTTTCACCTGATCCCCATGACCGTCGGCGATACGGAAGGCTCTTCGCGTTCCTACACGTGCTCTTTCGACATCGCCGAGCATGGCCTGCTCAGCATGAACGTCCGCGTCCGGCCGGCCGATCCCGTGCTCCAGGATTCGCATCCTGAACTGATCAAGTGGGCGCAGTAGTGTCGCGCGCATCTTGCCCGCGCGTACCGTGGGCGTCCCGCCCACGTCCGTCGTGACAGAGTTTCCAGGACAGTCACCGCCGTCTCGTAGCCGACCTACGGAGTCTTCCACCGCCGGTAGTCGCGGGTGTCGCCGTCGGGAATGATGGTAATCTCTTCGGGTTGAAGCGGCCACGGACTCGCAAACGGGATCGGGTCCAGCGCACCAATCTCATTCCGCCGGACGGGTGAGTCGGCAGGCAACGAGAAATCTTTCGGCGCCGCCGAGACAAACTCCGGATCGACATGCCTCGTACCGATGTCGTCCTCCAGCGTAATTGTCTCGGTCGTGTTCGGATCGATTCGCCACTGCATGTTGCACTCGTTGGCCCAGAACAAGCAGCCTCGCGGCAGGACGGGAGCACCGGACTGGGCGAAAGGAGAGTCATCGTTGATGTAGCCTCCGGAAATGCCGGTCGGGTTGGCGTAGAAGATGTTCTTGTGCACGGCCGGCTTGGAGGCGCCGAGGATTTCGAGCGCTGAGCGCTCATTCTCGGCAAAGGTGTTGTTCAGAACGAGGTCCTGGTTCCGGAACCAGCAGGCCAGGCCGCACATGTCATTGGCGTAGAAGAGGTTGTTGGCGACGGTCGCCCTCGTCTGACCGGAGGCGTGAACCCCCATGCGGGCGTTGCCGAAGATAATGTTGTTGAGAATGTCGGGGGAGGCATCGTCGTAGCGGATGCCGTGCCAAGCCGCCCCCGAGACGCGACATCGTTCGATCAGCGTATCGTTGTTGCCCTTGCGGATGCGAACGCCCGCATAGTGGCAGTTGCGGATGTCGCAATCGCGGATCTGCACGCGAGACCGTTGGCCCGCAGGCTCGTCGACAACGATGCCCGTACCCCAGGCGGCCGCTCTGGTGCCGGCCCTTGAGAACCTGGCGGTGCAACGTCCCGGCGTGTCGCTGTGTCAACCGGCCGCTGGCGCTGCGCTTGTTCGTATCTCGGCCAAAGGTCTCGAATCGTTTGCGAATCGGTCAGGCCGTGGTTCTGCTCGCGCACGGGTCCGGCGGCCGAGAAGTCACCGTGATTGGGGTCCGCGAACTGCGGATCGGCCAGGATCGAGTCGGCGCTGAGCGTGCAGTCCTTGGCATCGGCGACGTTTTGCCAGAACGTGTTGCGGCCAATGATGTTGGTGTCTCGTTCGCCTTTCGGATAGACGACCAGGGCGGTGGCGTTGTTCTGAAAGACGTTGCGGCGGACATTCAGCCGGCAGGTGCTCCAGGCCCCGAGGCCGGCGGTGATCGAATCGGCAATCACGTTGTCTTCCACGCTGAACTCAGCTTGATAGAATCCGGCGACACCCTCGCCGTTGCGGAGCATCAGGTTGCCGATCACGGTCCCGCGCCCATCTTTGTTCCCGAGGTAGACACCGGAGACCCGGTTGTCGGCGAGGATATTGTCACGGGCGTGCAGCGTGCCACCGGTGCAGCGCAGGCCGTGGTAGCCGGACCCGATCACGATCGTCCGCTCCACGCGCAGGGTGCTGTTTTCGTAGCCTGTGATACCCTGATGGCCGGGATCCGTGAGAATACAATCCTGCACGATGCCCTCGCTGCCGGGCCCATAACAGACAGTATAATCAAACCCGCTAAAGCGGCAGTCGCTCAGCGTGGCCTCGGAGAAGCCGTCGATGCGAACCGCCATGGGGCAGCGCTGATTGTTGCCCAGCGGCACGAAACGGCAATGGCGGACAGAGACGTTGCTGTCCTTGACCGCCAGGGCGAACGGCCGCTCTGCACTGTCGCTCGTCGCCCGTTGCCATTTGACCGTAAGATTTTCGATGGTGACGTGCCCCTGTCCTTTGGTGTCGATCGCGATGGCGGGACCATCGACTGTGACCTCAATGATGCAGCCCTCCTCGGACTCGCCGCGCAGCAGCAGAGGCTTGGTGATTTCGATGGGCGTGCCATAGGTCCCCTTAGGGACGGTGACGGTCGCGCCGGGCCGAGCTTCCTCGACAAGTCGTTTGAGCAGATCCGACGACGGGCCCGACGGCGCTGCGCCGCTTGCACCGAGCGTCTGAAAACGGTCAGCCCCGACCAGCGCAACATGGCCATCCAGGAAGGTAACGTACCGCTCGCCAGTCGGCCGAGGAGCCTTCTCATGGGCAGTAACAACCGCATATGTCGCGGGGTAGTCCTTCACATTGCCCTTGCCCGTGTAGACGACGTTCTCATTGAGCCACGCGAACACTTCCGGCTCGGACAGATAGGGCTCCAGCGCCGAAAGCGTCGTCGGCAGTTGGCCGTCGTGGTCGTTCACATACAACGCCACCGCCAGGCCAAGTTGCAGCATGCACTCCCTGGCCTCCGGAACTGCCTGCGCCCCGTGCGTCTCCGAGAGATCGCTCCACTTCAGGTCGGCGGCGTCCGCTTCTGAGGTGTCGGCGCTCGAGGCCCGGGAAGCCTTCGCGCTGGAATCCTCTGCCAGCGTCAGCGTGACGGCGCCGAGGTCCAGTGGTTTGCTGGTGTACACCTCCGCCATCTGCGGCACTTCGACGATGGCGAAGTAGGGACCGATGGACTTGACAGAGGGGCGGGGCGGCGAAAGCTCCCGAAGCAAGACCATGAGCCGGTATTGACCCGGAATGACGTCTTCGATACGAAAGGAGCCGTCTTCGTGAACGCCGAAGGCGTAACTCCGGCAGTTCGGATTGCGCCGCCAGGCGTCCCAGAGCGTCTTGCTCTCGGGTGTTTCCGACCACTCCTTGTGCCATTGGGTCTGCTGAGGCTCTGTCATCTCGTTGTAGTCGGCGGGTCTCGGCTCCTCCGGCCACGCGGGTGTTAGAATATATGTGCCCCAGGCAAAATCGACAGGTTCATTGGAGTCCTTTGGCCGAACAAGCCTTCCAACTACCGGCCGACCGGTCCCACCCAGCGTCACCTGCACTGTTCGACCGGACAGGACTTGAATGGGCCTGACATTCGCATAGCTGTTTCCGTGCCCTACCGGTATCTGGTGGCCAAGACGTATCTGACCCGGCGGAACCCTCTCAAAGACAAACCAGCCTGTACTGTCAGTCTCGACGCCGAGATCGTACTGGATACCTCGGTCACTCTCGCGTGTGACCGTATTGAGCAGCGCGACTTTTTCGTCCGCCCCCAATTCGCGCCCGATGCGCAGCGTTCCTTCAATTCGGCCCCACCGTTTGAGTTGAACGTCCGCCGATAACGCCATCGCCGTACTTGCCACCTTGGCGAAACCCGTTTGATGCGCCGCAATAATGCAAAATCCCTCGGGCGCCTCGGCAAACGAGAACCTGCCGTCGATATCCGTCTGTACAATCTCACTGGGGTACCGAGGCACATTTGTGGGAGCGAGTCCAGAGCCACGTATGACCACACCTTTGTCCGCCGCACAGAGCGCCACCTGCGCGCCGGTCACAGGTTTGCCATCAAGACCGAGGATCCTGCCGAACAGTTTGCCTGAATCAGAAAGCTCGTGTGTTGGACTCGCATCAGCGCCGGACCAGGGCGGGAGCTGGACGTCGGTAAGTCGCACCGTGGTGATGGGCTGCCTCTGGAGGGTGAAATGGCTGATCTCGGACAACGGTACCCGAAACACGAAGCGCTCCTGGCGGGCCTCGTCGGGACCGGTCGTTTCCGGACGGCCAGGCTCGACGAGGCTCCCATCGTTCTTGACGGCGACGAGACGGTATCGCTCGTTTGTCCTCTGGGCGTCCCTGATTGCGAGCGCAAATGTGTGATTGGACGCGTTCTCGCCGGTCTGTGAGAAACGAATGTTTCTTTCCAAAGACACGCCCCCCTGGGGATTGCAGCCGATGTTACCCTGCACCGTCTGCCATGCGCCGTCCTGACAGTCGATCTCTACGTCACAGGTGGCCGGATAAGCTTCCTCGGATTCTATCGAGAAGACAACGCCCGTCCAATTGGCTGGAACGACCTTGTACCACCCGCTTTGCTTCCACGGCAGGGCCCCGCGCGTGCGCCTGTCGACAATCCTCACGTCGAAGTCATCGGGCACGTGCCAAGCCAAGTTGGAAAACCACAGAGTCAGGTATTGGCACGACGACGGGTCGCCGTCTCTTCCGATCGACTTCGTCTCGGCCCCCTGCACGGTCTTCAACTCATGACTGTCCGTGACTCTCTGGCCATTTGGATACCAATACCGACGGGGCTGAGCGTCATCATCAACCTGCCAAGCGAGATAGCGCAACTGGGGGTCCGCGTCGTCGATCCTAGGTTGGATCGAGGCGAACGCTGCTGCACCTGCTTCGGCCTCCTGCTCTGGCGGTTCAGTCACGCACGCGGGGATCCCATTCGCTGACATCTCATTGGTCTGCGCCAGGTCAATCCACTTTGGGTCGGTGGCGTCGGCCTCGACAGAACTACCGAGCCAGGCGTGATTGCCGTTGGGGCTGATGTCGCGGACGATTTGGCCGTTGCCCTCCTCGAACGTCCAACAGGCGACAAGGTTCGGCTCGCTGCCCGTCACCGTGGTTGACCCGCAGGACGACGTGTAGTAAATGGGCAGCATCTTGTTCCAGATGCGAACCTCCGCAATCTGGCCTTTGAAGGCCGGGCCATTCGGGAGGATGTTGCCGCCGATCACCAACGGGCCGTCAGACGGCACATACTCCTCCCAGTCCTCCAGCCATGTGTAGAAGTGCCGCCAGCCCGGGCGGTCCGCCAACAATTGGTTCGTCGAGAAGAGATTCGTTTGCCTGGGACGCCCGTCTTCCCGAATCACAAACAGCGAGCCGGAGCGCTCGCGTGTGAAGCCTATGAAACCGCCCGACTGTAGACCATCGAAAGCGATCTTCGTGCGGGACCATACGACGGGCCATTTCTCCACCTCAATCCCCTCGGCGTCGTTGGCGTCAAGGATCTCCGCTACCGGTGGATGGCGAAGTTCTGCGCCCTGTCGAATGAGGCTTGTCAAATACCGGCCCGACAAGTCATCAGCAAGCCAGGCGGAAGATGGCGAGGAATCCGGCTTCGCCCACACCTCAATGAAGAAGGGCGCTTTGAACCGCAGCGACGGACTGGCCGGTACGATCAGGCAATCATCGACCCCGTCGAAGGAAAGGGCGTATCGCCCCAGTGGTCCCGGGCCGTTGACGCGAGCCGTGTCCTCGGGCTCAAGGCCCAGCTCCTCGAAGCGCTCCGCCGGGACGAGCGCGGCGTGTCCGTCCATGAAGGCGACATAAGCGCCGTCCATGGGCTCCGGCGCCTTCATGTAAGCGATGGGGATCGCGGAGGGTTTGGCCCCGCGGTTGACATTGCCCTTGCCAACGTAGGTGACATTCGCGCGCATCCAGGCGAGCTGCTCGCGGTCGGGGACGTAGGGTTCGATGGCCGTCAGGGTCGAGGGAAGGCTTCCTTCGTGCTCGTGGGCAAACAGCACGACGCCCAGAGCCAGCAGGCGCAGGTTCGCCAGGACATCTGCCACCGGCTCAGTTTGCTCGGTAGCGCCCCGGGAGAACTCGACCAGGGCGCCTCCGCCGTCGCCCCGGTCGATGGAGATGACATTCAGCTCGTAGCTGTCACCTTCGGCGGTGGTGACTTGATACTGGGCTGGAACGTTCTCGATAAAGTACCCAACGAAGGACTCGTGCGTGACATCAGGAGTCAGTGGCTCGGTGCCCGCCTCGGTGCGACGTTGCAATCGAGCGCCGCGCAGGCAGAGCAGGCCGCTCTTGCCGCCGACGGATTCATAGACGAGATCGCCCTTGCCCAGCTTGCGGAAGTACGCCTCGTCATACTGCATCGGCCTGGCCGAGAGCAACTGCTCCGTCGCCAGATCGAGAACGGCATTGGCGTCCGGCGTCTCCAGATCAGCGAGACGAATGCGCTGTCTGCCGGCGGTGCCGGTCTCGGGTGCCTCGGCCGGAGCGGCGAAATTGGCGTTGGCGTTGAGAAGTGGTGTCGTCTTGACGATCTCATTGAGCCGTGCGAGTGTTGGCGCTGCCAGAAGGACTACGTTCAGGTCGCGAGCCGGCCGGGACGCTTCAACCCATTGTCCTACTCCGATACGGCTACTGACCTCAGACATCGGCACTGGCAGCAGGTCCTCGTACTGCGGCGGCACCGTCGTAGGCTCGTCGAAGGCGAACATCAGCACGAAGGTGTCTCCGGCGCGTGCCCAGGAAAGCACCTTCTCGAAGTACTCGGCACAGCGCGTCTCGTCCCGGCCGAACCCGCCGATGGTTCCACGGTAACGGTCACCGACTCGATCCCTGAGCGCCTCCCACGCCGGGCCGATCCCGGCTACCTTCGCGTCTGGCCTGGGAACGCTCCGTCGGTCCGCAGCCTCGGCTGGCTCAAGTGTCGCCTCGGTCGATGTGCCCAAGGTCTTGAGCAATGTGGAGACTTCGACCAAAGCCGGCAGTTCCGCTGCCGTCGGGGCGGCGAGCAGAATGACGTTCATCTCGCGTGCTTCCGCGCCGAGCTCGACGGACTCACCCCGTCTGAGGCGCGATTCGATTCCGGGCCAGGGCTCCGGCAGCAAATCTCCGTAACCTTCGGGGATACGCTCCGGCGTGTCGAGCGAAAAGAGCGCAACGAGGACGTCACCCGGCTTCTTGGCCCAGACGCCTTCGAAGATGTTCTCGTAGAATTCCTTTCGGTGCGGCCGGCCCGTCTTATTGAACGTCCTGTCTTTGACGATCGCCATAGCCTCGTCCCATACATTGATGGCGCTGGGAGAGAAGATGAAGATGTCGGACAGCGGACTTGAACTAGAAGCGAGATCCTGCGGATCGAAGGGCGGGTTGGGCAGACGACTGTGGGGCCCGAACGAGTCCGAGATGCTGACGGCGGAATACGGATTGCTGTGCTTGAACATGTCGTTGCGCTGTCCCTCGGCGTAGCGTTTACCCCAGGTTGGCGCAAAGTTGGCGTCACTGAGATCGTTGAGGGTATAGAGGCGGGTCTGCAGGCCGGACCGGCGTAACCCCAGAATGGGAGGACCGAGCGTGCTGTAGTCCAGGCGGACCCACCTGTTGCCGACGTAGACTTCGTTGAACGTGTGGTTGGTGAAGCCGTGACTGGATCGTCGCAGGCCGGCCAACATCGTCTCGCGCACACGGTTGTGTGTGATGGCGTCCTTGACCATAAGAATCTGCTCGCGATCGGAGGCATCGACCGCCGGCGTGACGAGGATGATGCGTGTCGGAATCCCCAAGGCCCGCAGCACGGTGTTCAGATAGACCGCGGTGGAGGTGCAGGAGCCGTGCGTCTGATTGTAGAACATCCCCTTGCCGAGCAGCTCGTGGTCGAAGTGCTCGTCGAGGGTCCAATCGTAGTTGTCGCTGTCACGCTCGAATTCGCTACGAAAAGCCCCTTCCAGGCCGGGATAGACCTGTGGCTTTCCCTCAGGATAGTAGGCGTAGTATGTGGTGAAGACCTTGTCGAGGGATCGCGACCTGTGCAACAGCCATTGCGCGACCTGTTGCACAACCTGCTTGTCCGTGAGCCTCTCGACGTCGATGCTGTCTGCCTTCAGGGCGGCCCGCAGGTCGCGCTGCATTTGCCTATCCCAATTGGAGGTCACACTAGGTGACAGGTACTCGCTCATGCGCGCATAGTCTTGCCTCCAGTTGGGATTCTCGCCGATGGAATCATAAACGGTTGCCAACGGATAGTGAATGACCTCGACCTCGATGCAGCCATCCGTCCGGTTCAGGACGCGCGCATCCTGAAAGTCGTCGTTGAGCCCGTCTTCGTCGAGCGGGGGCAGGTAGCGCAAGATCGTCCGCACGGAGTAGCTATATTCACGCCGTTCCGCCCAATCGCCGTCACCAATGCCGTCGCCATCGCTATCGGCTTTTGCCGGGTCAGTGAGGTACTTGTGGATTTCCTGAAAGTCAGACAGCCCGTCACCATCCGCATCCGCGAGGCTGGTGCTCGTCGCGGGATCAGCCGGCGGGGTGTCCCCCGGTTTCACGAATTTCAGAGTCTCGGCGCGAATCTGGTGCCACGTCAGACCCACGCTGCCCAAAACCTGGGCGGCGATGCTTTCCTTTTCCCGCACGAGGCCCAGGAGGATGTGTTCGGTTCCGATGTAGTCGTGTCCGAGGGTCCTGGCCTCTCCTCTAGCGCACTTCATTACTCTCTTGGCGCGCTGGGTCTGCGGCAGCGTGCGCTGGGTCACGGGTTCCGAGCCGGGTTGGACGAACTTGTTCACTTCGGCGCGCAACGTATCGATGTCTGCACCGAGGTTCTTTAAGGCCTTGGCGCTGACGGCGGCGTCCTGGCGCGCCAGAGCCAGAAGAATGTGTTCGGTGCCGACATAGGCGTGGTTGAGCCGTCGGGCCTCCTGCTCGGCGACCGGCATCACCTTCTCTGCTCGCTCGGTCAGGGGCAGTGGAGCCGACGCGTCTGCGCCGGTCGTATCCTGTGGCCGCACGCCTTGCCAGTATTCGATCTTCACATCTCGTGCAAGGGCTTTCGTCATTCGTATCAGCGAGAGCTTCTGCTCGGCCGCTACAGAATCACCGCGTCGGTCGAGATGGGCGGCAGCGGAGACCACGCCATCAGACAGAACCGCGAAAAACGTAGGCAGGTCGTTCGTGTAGAAGCCATTCATACCGGCTTTGCTGTTCTCAAGCTCATCGAATCGCTCGAGCAACTCTGCGGCGGCCGCCCCAATATCGTCGGACTTGAGGGTCAGTATCCTGCGACCATATACAGCATCGATGCGGCCCGGGCCAAGACTTACGGCCACGAAGTCTTCAATCCTTCTGCCATTTCTGAGTTCTGCTTCAAAGCTAATGTCCACGCCAGAAGGCCAACCGTTTCGGCGCGGCACTTTCGAATTGGAATCCAGGTCGAGTCCCTCCCACCAGTAAGATACGTTCAGTGTTTCTCTGTCATTCGGGTCGATTCGCAGTGATTCAAGGGCAGCAGAGATCTGGGCTTCCGTAAACTGTGGACGACCTTCGTTCTTCCGGGCCTTGGCCATCGGCAGGAGGATCGCGGCGGCAAGAAACACCACGGCCATACCGAGCAGGCTCAGCTTGGCGGTTTTAGGGACGGGGCGGCTGAGGATGTGCTTGATCCTGCCGCGCAGGGCGCTCTTGGATTCGACGACGCCGACAAGACGCAGGCTCAGGGCCGGCCGGCGGCGGAACGCTAACCTGGCGATGTTGAGCAGTGTCTCGGGATACTGGCGGGCGGTGTCGCCCAGCGCGACCAGGACAGCCTCATCGACGGCCTGCTCGCGGACCCGGCGAATAACAACGTTGGCAATCCAGAACAACGGGTTGTAGAAGTAGACGATCTGCAGCAGCGTTTGGAGAAGATTGATCCAGAGATCGCTCCGCTTGATATGCGCCAGTTCGTGCAGCAGCACGGCCTGCAGATCGCCCGGGCGCAGCCTTGGGACGAGATTCCTGGGGATCAAGATCACGGGGCTGAGCAACCCGCACACGGCGGGGCTCGTCGCATTCGGCGAGATCTTCAGTGTCAGTCGCCCTGTAAGGCCCATCCGGCCGCGACACGCATCGAGAGCCTTTTGCAGGGAGTCCGGCGCCGGGTCGGCCTGGGCCACGAGGTCCTTGACGAACAATGCCCGTTGGACCAGCAACAAGAGCAAAGCGATAGCAGTGGTTGCCCATACGAGCAGTGCGAGGCCTTGCCAAGTCAGTGAAGGTGCAGGTTCCGGCGTCATGGCTGGCACAGCCGGCAATCGGTCCGGCTCCAGCACGATGGCCCGGCCCGTATCCGGTGTCTCCATCGGCAAGCTATCGCTTGCCGCTGCCACCCCGGAAGTGGGGGCATATCCTCCGATGATGTTGTCCCGAGTGGGACGCAAACCATCCCCAAGCTGCGCTTGAGGCTGCCACCCGGGCAGGACCGGCAGTTCTTCGCGCGGAGGCTCGGCAGGCTCCTCCAAAGCCACGGTCGGGACCTCCAGGGTCCGGCCGAACCAGGTCCCGAAGCTGACCGGCGACCACAGCGAAGGCGGTAGCACCAGCTTGAGCAGCACCAGCATCCAGATCCAGTAGCGAAAAACCGCCCGGACTTTGCGGCGCAACACGAGGTCAACCAGAAGCAGTATCAGAATCAAAACGCTCGATTGGACCAGCATGGGCAAGGCCGATGTGACGAATGCCCGGCCGGCCGAGTTGATTGTCTGCACCACTGCGTTCATGATGGAATCTCCGCTATCTGAAACGCTCGCTTAGGCATTCTGTGGCGATGGACACGCAAAAGGCAGGTGTCTCTACGCGCGGCGGCGTTTCTTTCGGATTAGCGTTTCCAACTCGTTCAACTCTTCCTGTGACAGCGCATTACTGTCGAGCATGAACTGCATCATGGGAGTGAACGCCCCGCCGAAGGCCCGAGCCAGCGTTTTCGTCAGCTCGCCCTTCTGCGCCTGGCCGCGCGTGATGGCGGCAGTGTACAAAATCAGGTTGCGGATGCGTTCGGTCGTGAGCAGGCCCTTGACGACCATGCGATCCATCAAGGTCTTGACGGTGCTGTACGTCCACTTCTTGCGGGCTTCGAGCTGTTCCTGGACCGTCGGGGCCGCACACGGCTGGTGCTCCCAAACGACCTGGATAATCTCCCATTCCGCCTTCGTCAGTTCGTGATTCTTCGTCGCCATACGAACCTCCTTTCTCTTTAACATTGACGAGATTACTTTACACTTGTAGAGATTGCAAGGGCAATTTGGCAATTTTCCGGGGATATTTTTTGCGACCTGTGCCTCCCGTAGGGGCGAATAATCATTCGCCCTGGTCCGAGAGTGGGCAGGCCGATCCGTACACGCGTGAGGGCGAATGATTATTCGCCCCTACGAAAGAACGCGGAGGGCAGGATATTACGAGGCCAAAGAAAGGATGACGAAGGCCAGCACGACCATGCCGATGGCCAGGTAGGCCCGGACGGACAGGACCTCACCGAGCAGGAAGATGCCGAGCACGTTCACGAGCACGATGGAGGTGGCGCTGAAAAGGGCCATGGTCTTGCCGATTTGCAGGGCGCTGAAGACGTAGAGCTGCCCGAACATGGCCACTTGGCGGATCACGAAGTAGAACAGGAACCATCCGCTCAGAAAGGTCGATAAGGTGAAGGGACTGTGGCGCATGTTGGCACGGGCGATCAGGTCGCCGGTCGTGAAGAGCAACTGCGCTGCCACAACGATCAGAACAGGTGATTTGAGCCATGCCATATCGTGTCGCGGGCATCTTGCCCGCGCGTGCCGTGGGCGTCTCGCCCACGTTAGAAAACCAAGCCGGGCCCAAATCGTCGGCAAGATGCTCACGACACGTGCGAAGCCCAGGCAAAGCCGAGCAACGTACCGAACGCACCAATCGCTGTCAATGCGATGTCGCGGCTAATCCAACGTCTGGCGGTAACGTTTCACGCCGATAGTCAGGGCGACGACGGCGAAGAGGGCGATTTGCCAGAGCTGTCCGGCAACGTCCGCAGGGCCGTTGCCCTTGAGCAGGATGCCGCGGACGATGCGCAGGAAATGCGTGAGCGGAAACATTTCTCCGATCACCTGGGCCCATTGCGGCATGCCGCGGAAAGGAAACATGAAGCCGGACAGCAACAGGGACGGCAGGAAGAAGAAGAACGCCATCTGCACGGCCTGGAGCTGGTTGCCGGCCAAGGTGGAGAACATGATGCCCATCGCCAGGTTGGCGGTGATGAACACTAACGTGACAACGAGCAGCAAGCCGAGATTGCCGACTATGGGCACGTGAAAGAGGAAACGCGCGGCGGCGAGGATCAGGAAGACCTGCACGTAGCCGACAAGGACATACGGAACGATTTTGCCGATCAGGACCTCGGTCGGGTGCGCGGGCATGACCAGGAGGTTCTCCATGGTGCCGCGCTCTCGCTCGCGTGTCATCGCCAGGGAGGTGATCACGACCATGGTCATCGTCAGGACAACACCCATCAGGCCGGGCACGATGTTGTATTGCGTGATGCCTTCGGGGTTGTACAGCGCATGGATGCGCACCTCGACCGGCGCGTCGCCGGCGGCGAGAAAGGCAAGCGGACCGGTGAGATCGTTTTGCAGCGCCGTGTTCATCAGGGCGCGCAAAGCGCCGAGGGCGTTGCCGGTGGCGGCCGGATCGGTCGCGTCCGCTTCGATCAGGACCGACGGCCTCTCACCGCGGAGCAGATCGTGCGTGAAATCCGCCGGGATATTGAGGACGAACTGGACCTGGCCGCGCGCCAGCAGATTGTGGGCCTTGGACTCCGTCTCGACCTACCGAACGAAATCGAAGTAGCCGCTATTGCGAAGGGCGTGCAGCAGCGTGCGACCCTGCGGCCCGCGATCGGCCAGGAGCACCGCGGCAGGCAGGTGTTTCGGGTCCGAATTGATGGCGAAGCCAAAGAGCGTGAGCTGCAGCAGAGGAATGCCGATCATCATCCCGAACGTCAGGCGGTCCCGGCGCATCTGGATGAACTCCTTGACGACCATCGCCCAAAACCACACCGGAGAGAACTCGCGTCTCTTCATGGGGTGCTCCTGTCTCGCGGCGCGCCCATGAAGTGAATGAAGACGTCTTCGAGACCGGAGTCGATCCGGCGCCACTCATACGGCTCGGTGCGAAACGGCGCGGTCGCTCGTTCGAGCGCGGCGGGATCGTCTCCGCTGACGTGCAGCACGTTGCCGAAGAGGGCGGCCTGCTCGACACCGGCTCGGCCGCGAAGTCGCTCGGCCAGTGACAGCAGGTTCGGGCCGCCGACCGACCACGTCACCAAGCGGGCCTGCTCGATCACCTCGGCGACCGTACCGTGGGTCAGCAGGCGGCCGTTGAGGATGAAGGCGAGACGATGACAGCGTTCGGCCTCGTCCATGTAGTGAGTCGCGATCAGGAACGTCAGCCCCTGCCCGGCGAGTTGATGGATCTCCTGCCAGAACTCGCGGCGGGCCATCGGGTCCACCCCGGCCGTAGGCTCATCGAGCAGGAGCAACCTCGGCCGATGGATCATGCACGCAGCCAGGGCAAGGCGCTGCTTCCAGCCGCCGGAGAGATGCCCGGCAAGCTGGTCCTTACGCCGGCCCAGACCCAGCCGCGCGATGCTCTCTTGCACCGCCCGGCGACGGTCCTTCAGGCCGTACATGCGCGCGACAAAATCGAGGTTCTCGATGACGCTCAGATCTTCCCAGAAGCTGAACCGCTGCGTCATGTAGCCGACCTGCTGCTTGATGGCCTCACTGTCGGCGAGCACGTCGTGGCCCAAGCACGTGCCGCTGCCGGCGTCCGCGCGGAGCAGGCCGCAAAGGGTGCGGATGAACGTGGTCTTGCCGCTGCCGTTGGGGCCGAGAAAGCCGCAGACCTCGCCCGTGCGGACCCGGAGACCGACGTGATCGACGGCCACGAGGTCACCGAAACGCTTCGTTATTCCTTGTACGTCGATGATGAAATCGTCAGCCATGTGTCAGGGACCGAATTCCACATCCACCGGCTGGCCCGGATGGAGGTCGGCAGCCACATTGGGATCGAAGGCTGCCTCAACCAGAAAAACCAGCTTGCTGCGGCCCTGACGGCTGTAGATCACCGGGGGAGTGTATTCCGCCCGCGGAGAGATGAAGCTGACTCTGCCGGCGACCGGCCCCGGCAACCCGTCCACCATGACCCGCACCGCGTCGCCGGGCTGAATCGTGCCCACGCGCATCTCGGATACGAACGCACGGACCTTGATGTTCTCCGGCGGCAGCAGCATGACGACGGGCCGACCCGCGGGGACCCATTCACCCCGACGGTAGAGGGTGTCGAAGACCAGGCTGGCCTGCGGCGCGGCCTGGCGAGTCTGCGAGAGGTTCCACTGGGTCCCGGCCAGCGCCGCCTCCAGGGCCTCCACGTTGGCCTGGGCCGCGACGATCTGGTCCTGGCGCGAGCCGAGCCGGGCCGTTTCCAGATCCGCCGTGAGCTGTGCCACTCGCTGGCGATTTTGGTCGTACGCGGCGCGGGTTCGGTCGAGATCCTGCGCCGTGGTCGCTTCGGTTTGCGAGAGCTCCTTCTGCCGCACGAGCTCCTTCTCCGCCAGCGTCAGCGCGACACGGGCCTGCTGAAGCTGTGCCTCGACGGCCTCGATCTCCGAGAGTTGCGCGGGCCTGCGCCAGCCGTCGGGCCGCCTCGTCGCACGCAATCCGCTGCGGCTCGCTCTCCAGTGCGAACAGCGGCTCGCCCGCTTCCACCCGCGCGCCCCGTCGGGCGTCCAGTGCCTCCAACGTCCCGGCCAGAGGCGACGCGATGTAGACGAACTGCCCCTCGACATAGCCCTGCACATGGTTCGGAGCCTCTCGGCGGCAACCGGCCAGAGCGCACAGTGCCGCGACCGCCACGCCAAGATGAAACACCACTCTGCCGAACACGTGCGACCTGCGGCGATCCGTCATCGTTTCTACCCCACTATCTCCTGTGCTGACCATCCGTCAGTTATGACCGCAAGTCGTTGCCCCGTCAAGGATGGTCCGCTTGTGACGGTGCCTGTAAGGGTATGGAGAACAGCGCCTGTACTAACTCCCGCGCTTCGGGACAGAACGGGGCTATTTGCAGACGCCACGGGTGCGTATGCCCTTACGGGCACACTACGAACGACGGCCCGCACCAGGCCGAGCAGCGTACTGAGGCGAAAGATCGCTGTCAATCCAATTTCACGCGGTCTTGGGACAGTCCAGTTCGTTGACGCCGATGGGAACGAGGGTATGATGAACGGCGAGCCGCAATAGGAAAAAGGAGGTTTCGATGGCCATTCAGTTCAGCGGCAAACGTATGGGCACATGCAGTCTTCTGCTCTCGGCCACGCTGCTCTGCAGCGGCCTGCTCGGCACCGAGAACAAGGCCGAGCCCGAGTTTGCCAGGGTGCCCTATCCGCGGATTGCCATGCTCTGGTCCGGCATCCGGGGCGAGCAGTCGGTGGCGAACATGGCGCGGCACGATCTGATCATGGCGGGGGTCGGTGGCTTTGGCTTGACGTATGACAGGCAACCAACGGGGTTGGCGGAGGGTTTCACGGCCGAATCGATCGCACGGGCCCAGCAGCGCATCGCCGAGATGCGACAACTCAATCCGGATGCGCCTATTCTTGCAGAGCTCTATTTCTACGAGTATCGCGAAACCTGGCTTCCGGACGACCATCCGTGGTGGCTCCGCCAGAATGGGCGGCGGCAGCAGTTCTGGCCGGGGACGTATCGGATGGACTGGTCCAACGCCGAGTACCGGCACCATGTGGTCAAGCTCACGGCAGCGCTGGAGCAGATCGGTTTCGACGGCGTCTTCTACGACAATCTGCGGGACGAGCCTCAACCCTGGGTGGCGTTCCTCAAGGAAGTGCGCCAGGCCGTCGGCGACGATTTTCTGCTCCTGGCCAACGCCGGCTACGCCGTGGGCCGGCACGATTTCGCCGCCCCTTACCTGAACGGGATGATGTACGAATCGGGCTGGAGCCACGAGCGCACCGAATGGGAGGAGTGCACCGCCAAAATGCAGCACACGCAGTCGCTGCTGCGCGAGCCGAAGATCAGCCTGATCGAGCGGTTCGAGGAGACCGGCTCGCGCGCCGGCTGGCCGAGCGACCCCAACCGGGGAAAGAAGCCCCCTGCCGATCCGCAGGGACGCCGCTGGAGCCTGTGCTATGCCCTGGCCATAGGGGATTTCTACTACCTGTTCTCGGACAACACGAGTCACCACCACGACTGGTACGGCGAATACGACGTCAAGATCGGCCTGCCGACGGCACCCGGCGAGAAGCTCGGTCCCTACACATGGCAGAGACGCTACGAAAGGGCGCTAGTGGTGGTCAATCTACCTGGGGCAGCCGGGGTCTACGAGGTCAAGCTCGACCAGCCTGCGAAAGACTCACTGACCGGCCGCACGGCGACGCGGTTCGCCATTGCACCGGGCGATGGAGCCATCCTTGTGTTGGAGGAGTAAGAGGGGATATCGCCAGCAGGGCGCGCAAGGTGTACGCCAGGCGCTGAAAACCCACGATTCTGCGGCGCAGAGACTTGATTTTTGTAACTTTGGCTGTGTCATTGCGTCCTTCAAGTGGAGAACCGAACGGTCTGGCTCAAATGAGGTGGTCTTAACCTATGTCGTCGAGTAATAGAATTCACGCAGAAAGTGCCGACGTAACAAGCGGTCGCAGAGGGCCTTCGGCACCGGACTCCGCCAGCAGCAACCACGAGCATCTGATAGCCAAGCTCCACGATGGCTACGCCCGGCTGAAGCAGCAGGTGCATCGCGTCATCGTCGGGCAGGACAAGGTCATCGACTCAACGCTCTGCTGCATGCTGGCCGGGGGCCATTGTATCGTGCAAGGCGTTCCGGGGCTGGCCAAGACCTTGATGGTCCACTCCATTGCCGACGCGATGAGCCTGGGCTTCAACCGCATCCAGTTCACGCCCGACCTGATGCCCTCCGACATCACCGGGGCCGACATCATCCAGCGAGATCCCCAGTCGAAACAGCGGAAATTCGAGTTCGTCCGAGGCCCGATTTTCGCCAATATCGTACTGGCCGATGAGATCAACCGCACCCCGCCCAAAACGCAGGCCGCCCTGTTGCAGGCGATGCAGGAGCGGGAAGTCACCATCTCGGGCAAGACGTACAAGCTCGAACAGCCGTTCTTCGTGCTGGCCACGCAGAACCCGATCGAACAGGAAGGCACATACCCGCTTCCTGAAGCGGCGCTCGACCGGTTCATGTTCATGATCTACATCGAGTACCCGACGGCCAAAGAAGAACATCTGATGGTCAAGCAGACCACCACTGGCAAGAAGCACAGCATCGAGAGCGTTCTGAGTGCGGATGATATGGTCCTGTTCCAGGAGATCGTCCGCATGGCGCCGGTCAGCGAAATGGTCGTCGCCTACTGCATCCGGCTGGTGCGGGCCACCCGGCCGACCGATCCGTCCGCCACGCCGATGGTGAAGAAGTATCTGAAATGGGGAGGCGGCCCTCGCTCCGGCCAGTTTATGACCCTCGGCGCCAAGGCGCTGGCGCTGATCCACGGGCGCATTACGCCGAGCTTCGACGACGTCAAGGCAGTGAGCAAGCTCGTGCTGCGCCATCGCGTCATCCCGAACTTCAACGCCGAGGCTGATGCGATCAGTATCGAGGCGATTCTCGACGATCTTGTGGAGAGAGTGCCAGTGCCAAAATGATCGCATTGGGTACATTGCACCCAATGCCATAGGTCCTATAGGACTTATACGACCTATACCGCTGCGCGAAGAACTATGGCAACGTCCACACGCGAATATCTCGATCCGATCTTCCTGAGCAAGCTGGCCAACATGGAACTCGTGGCCCGCTGTGCGGTCGAAGGTTTCTTCTCGGGTCTGCACCCGAGTCCCTTTCAGGGCTTCAGTGTCGAGTACAGCGACCACCGGGAGTACCACCAGGGCGACGAGATGAAGTTCGTGGATTGGAAGATCTTCGCCCGCAGCGACCGGCTCTATATCAAGCGGTTCCAGCAAGAGACGAACACCACCATTTATATTCTGCTCGATACGAGCCGGAGTATGTCATTCGGTGGCGGCGCGGTGCGTAAAATCGACTACGCCTCCTATTTGGCGGCGGCGCTGAGTTACCTGATGCTTGGCCAGAGTGACAGCGCGGGACTCATTTCGTTCGCCGAGCGCATTACGGCGCAGATCCCGCCCGCCTCCAGACGGACCCATCTGAACGCCATTCTCACCGCTCTGGATCGTCATACGGTCTCGGGCGGCACCAACCTGGCCGGCATCCTCCACACCGTGGCGGATACCACAAAACGACGCGGGCTGATCGTGCTGATCTCGGACTTGCTCGACGACGAGAACGATATCTTCAAGGGCCTGGCCCATCTGAAGTTTCTCAAGCACGACGTCATCGTGTTTCACGTGATGGACCACCAGGAGTTGAATCTGGACTACAAGGGTCTGATCCAATTCGAGGACCTGGAGTCCAAGGACAAGATGCGGGCCTTCCCGCAATCGATTCAATCCGGGTACCGCCAGCGCGTCGGCGCGTTCCTCGATGAGGTGAAGAAGACCCTCGGCAACAGCAAGATCGACTACTGCTTGCTCGACACGTCCGAGCCGCTCGACAGGGCTTTCATCGCCTATCTGGTCAAGCGCAGGAGGCTGAGGTGAGCTTCCTGGGATGGACTTTCCTGTTCGGGGCCCTGGCGATCGTCGGGCCGATAGCCGCGCACTTGCTGTCCAAGCCGCGTTTTCGCCGTGTTCCGTTCACGATGCTGCGTTTTCTCCGCAGCGGCCAGCGCGAAAGTCACTCGCGCCGGCGACTTCGCGACCTGCTCATCCTGCTGCTGCGCTGTGCGGCTATCGTCTTGATCGCGCTGCTGTTCGCGCGGCCCGTGCTGCACGTCAGGCCCAAGCCGCAGGAGCATCGGTCGATTCACTACCTGGCCCTGGACGACTCGATGTCCATGGCCTATCGGGATGGAGACAAAACCCTGTTCGAGCGCATGACGGATGCGGCTCTCGAGCGCGTGCGGGGAGCGTCGGACGATAGTGTATTCAGTGTTTGCGCCCTGGCCTCGGGCCGGTCCGTTTACGATCTGAACAAGGGCCAGACCAGCGCGGAGATCAAGAAGTTGAAACCGGTCCCCAAGAGTGTCGCCCTGGCGGATTTCTTCTCCGCGCTGCGGCAGGCAAGTCACACCGTCTCGGAGACGGATACGCTGACGGCCACCGTCTTCAGCGATTTCTCGCCCAGCGTTCTCGCAGAGTTCGAGCGAATTCCACAGCCGGCCGCGGTGGACGACGTGCAATACGAACCTATCGTCGCATCCGAGCCGATTGATAACGCCGCGATTGTCGGCGCCCACCTTGCCGATGTGACCGAGAACCAACTCAACATCGATGTCACGGTCGCGAACTACGGAAACGTCGAACAGCAACGCACGCTGACGGCCCAAGCCGCCGATATCGATCCCGTCTTCCTCGAACTGAATCTGCCGCCGCAACGACGCAGCGTTTCCCGAGTACAGATCAACCTGGGGCCAAGACTCGGCCGGTCGTCGCAGGCATACCTGCCCATCGAGTTGAGCCTCTCGCCGCAGGACGGTCTTGCCGAGGATGATACCTATCGTGTCGCGGCCTACATGCCTCCCGTCAGGAGGATGAACATACTCCTGGTTCACGACGACGACGAGACATTCCTGTTCGAGACCGCCATCGAGGCGCTGTCGGAGCAGGGTCGCCTGGACAAAGCCAATCTCAGGAAGGTGACGGCGGACCGTCTTGCCTTCAGCGATCTGGTATGGGCGAATGTCGCCGTCTTCTCGTCCCCGCCTCGCGGCCCAACGTGCAGCCCCGTCAACATCGAGCAGTATCTCCGCGCGGGCGGCAAGCTCATTTGCTTTGCGACGCACGTCCAGGATTCGGAGGCGGTCCAGCCCTTGTGGCGGGCTCGCCTTCTGCCGGCGCGGCCGGACAGATGGATCGCTGAGACGGCCTACCTCCAACCCCAGCCCTACGCGCGGGAGTGGTTTGACTTCGATGAGCGAGCGGCCTTGTCACTTGCCAACTACGGACTGGACAAGATCGCGGTCAAGGGCGCATGGCAATGCCGGATGGACCCTGACGCCCGGTGCATCTGGCGATTCGCCACCGGCGTGGGCTTCATCTATGGCAAGTCCCTGGACCAGGGGCTTTGCGTGTTTGTCAACACCAGCATCGACGACTCGCTGGGATTGCTCGCCAAATCGCGGGCGTGGGTCGCGTTTTGCCGGTACCTGCTGGGCCAGAGCGACCAGATGCGGCAGTTCTGCTTTTCCACCGCCGAGCGTCCCGTGCTGTATCTGCCCGAGGCGAGCTCGATGGCGCAGTTAGCCGTGGAGAATTGCGACGGTCGCCGAGCAACGGCGCGGGTTGAAGGCACGACCCTGCGTATGCCTGCCCCCGCGGGCCCGGGCTGGATGACGACTCTGGACGCGCCCGAAGTATACGCGCCGATCAATCTGCCCGACGGCGAAACCGACCTGACCGCGCCGGCAACGGAGGTTGTCGCCGCCGCGATCCAGCGCACGTTTGTGATAGACAAAGACAAGAGGCAAGCCGTGGCGCAGGCCGGCGCTGAGATCGAGCGCAAACCCATCTGGAAGACGTTCGTATGGGCTGCCATCTTGCTGTTGTTGTCGGAGTCGGCCCTAGCGAACAGGCTCAAGAGGTGAGAGAACGTCGGACATGGCGGACCTCGTCGATTACATTTTGAACGATCTGATTGCCCGCGTCGGAAAGGTGCGGCGCTGGCTGCTGGCTCTCGGCGTGCTGAAGACCGCGGCGCTGTGGCTGGTCTGCATATCGCTCTACATCGGCCTCTATGCCCTGATCGATCATCGCGCTCACTTCGGCACCTCCGGGCGATTGCTGGCTCTGGTCCTGCTGGTGCTCCTGCTGGCCGGGCTGTCCTACTACCTCGTCAGGACGCTGCGGCGCGACATGAGCTACAGCCATGCAGCCAACCACGTCGAAAACAGGCAGAGCTTCGACCAACAGCTCGTCGCGGCGGTCGAGTATTACGAGAAGGGCGCTGACTATCCGTATTCGAAGGGCTTGGCGAGACAACTGGTTGTGCAAGTGGACGCCGTCTCGCGCGATTTCGCGTTCGATTCGACCGTCGAGAAGTGGCGCGGCTATCTCCTGGCGGGCTGCATCGTGCTTTGTCTGTCGGTCGTGGGCGTGTTCGTTCACCAGAACATTGTCTACTTCTCGGCCTATCTGTCGCGCCTCGTCCGGCCGTTCTCGGCGATCGCGCCGGTGCCGACCACGATCCTCAAGTCGACCACGGGCGACGTCGTGACCGCTCCCAATGTCCCCGTCACGCTGGTGGCCGAGGTCGAGGGACGCACGCCGGATTCCGCGACGCTGGTGCTGATCAGGCAACGGCCGACCGAGACGAATGGGGTCTCGCCCGAGCAGCCACAGCGGATCGAGATTCGACCGACCGTCGATGCCGACGGGCGCGCGACGTTCACCGCGACGCCGGCTTTCGACACCCTCGGGGACAACACGTACCGCTTTGAAACGCCCGATGGATGCTCCGAGACGTACGCGATTACCGTGGCGCAGCCGCCCGCCATCGAGAGCGTCACAGCGCTGGTGTCGCTGCCGAGCGAGAACGACCGGCAGACGCTCCCGGCGCGCACGGAGAAGGTCGAGAAACGGAAGCTCGAGGTCCTGCCTTACAGCCGCGTCGAGCTCCGGGTCAGGACCACGGCGCCTCTGCGAGAAGCGACGATCAGCGGGCTGGGTGAACAGCCAACAGTGCAGGCGCTCAACGGAGACCAAACCTTCAGCGTGCGCCTCACGGCCGATCGCCCTCTGTCACTGACGTTCGGCCTGGTGGGCGCCGAAGGGCTGGCCAACAGCGACCCCCAGGAATTGCGCGTCGTCCTCAAATCAGACGAGCCGCCGCAGTTCAAGCTGCGCAGCCCCGAGGGCGATTGCTTAGCCACCGATGTCGCGAGTATCCCGATCGCATTCGAGATCACCGATGATTTCGGTCTCGACGCGGCGCAGCTTTGCTGCGAGCTGCCAAGCGGCGAACCACTGGTTCTCGACACGAACGATCCGCAAGGCGTAAAACAGGCCCGTGTTTCTTGCACCCTCGAACTCGAACGCTACGACTTGAAGGTCGGCGACAGCGTCCTGTTCTACGCCAAGGCCAGGGACGTCGTGACAGGACAGAAGAGGGCGGACGCCAACTGCAGCAGTGACATCTACTTCGTGGAGATCCGGCCCTATCGACAATACTGGCACCCGCAGGCGGGCGGCGGACCGAGCAGCACGCCGGGAGCCGTTTCAGATGACTTGATCACCGTTCTCGAATATACCCGCGCCATTCTCAAGAAGACCTGGGCGCTGGCCCAGACACCCGCCATCATCGAGAGGGACCGGCCCAAGTTCGAGGCCCTGTGCACCGACATCGAATACTGCACCGCCACACTGGCGCATCTACGCGACGATCCGGAGTCGAAATTCGACGACAGCACCACGTCCACTGTCAACGAGGTTATCGAACTGCACACGCAGGCGAAGCGGCGTCTTTCGATGAGCGATGCGGACGGCGCCCTGCCGCCCGAGAGAGACGCGTATCGTCTTCTGCGTAAGCTCATCGACGAACTGCACATGAAATGGAACCCGCCCGATAGCGGTCAGAGCGTGCCGCAGGAGAAGCCGGAACGCATCACGCTGCAAGAGAAACCCGACGTCGAGACTCCGCAGGACCAGCAGCGCACCGAGAACCAGCTTGAAAAGCTGCAACAGAAGATCGACAAGCTGGCCCGCGAGCAGAAGTCGCTGAAGGCCGACTTGACCAAGAGTCTTCAAGAGCAAAGCCAGTCCAGTAGTGAGGGACAGTCGTCCGGGCAGGAAAGTCAGAAGGGTGAGAAAGGTGAGAAGGGTCAGAAGAGCCAAAAGGGTCAGAAGAGTGAGAAGGACCTGGAAGGCACCGAGAGTGGGAAAGATGAGAATCAAACCGCGCCGCAGGACGACTCATCCAAGACAGATGCCTCTTCGAATCAGGCTCAGGGCGACGCGGGACAGCAAGGGACCGGCCAAGAGCAGACGGCTGATTCATCGGGGAATTCACAGGGAGAGGGTTCGCAAGGCCAGGGCCAAATGGGCGCCGATCAGGCTACAGAGCAGAACGGTGCGTCCAAGGGAGATGCTTCGCAGCAGGCGCAGAGTGACGCCGCCCAGCCTGGGTCAGGGAAGGAGCAGCCGGCCAGCGGCTCTGAGGGCTTGCAGGGCCAAGGACAATCTCGTGATAAGCAGACCACGGCATCGCAGGGCAGGCCTTCTTCTCCCGGACCTGGCGAAGCATCCGACGCCCAATCTTCGGCGAATTCGCAGAGCGGGCCGGGGGACTCGTCCGCCGATGCGGACGCGCGCACACGTATGCTCGAAGCCAGGCAGAAGGCGCTGCGTGAGCAGGCGTCGGAGGTTTCCGACGAGCTTGGGAAAATGGCTCTGCCGGAGTCCTCGAACCATGCCGACGTGCGCAACCAGGCCAAACAACGCATCGACAAGGCGGTCGAGAGCATGAAGGCGTTCGAGGACAAGCTCGGCGACCTGCGTTACGACCCCGCGACATCCGCCGACAAGGAATCGCAAATGACCGACCTGACCGACGCGGCCGCTCGTGAGTTGGCCGAGGCAAGCCAGGCAATCGAACGTGGGTTGTCGGCTGGCAAGCCGCAGACCGATGCCGAGAAGGCGGAGGCCCTTGCCAAGCAGCTTGCCGCCGATGCCGACTCGCTGGATGAATCGGTCAGCCCCGAAGAGCGAGAGGACATGCTCGAACGTCTCAAGGTCGCCGAGCGGGTGCTCGATAGTATGGCCGGGGCACAGTGGGCCACTATCTCAGGCGGCGGCCCTGGATCGAGCCTTGTCTACACGAAAGCTGGGGCCGGAAACCGCGCCGAAACGGCTCGCCTGATGGCTCAGCAGTTCTGGTCGATTGCGATCCAGGCAAGAAATCGGCAGGTGCGTCCGGTTGAAGACGAACCTTCGGATGTGGAGTTCTTCGAAGTTGAGAACGAGTTTTTCGAGAATGCGGCCAAGTTCAAGCCGCCGGATGATACCCGATGACGCTGGTTGACTATCCCGGACATTTCCTTGCGGTCACTGTCGCCCTGGCGTTGGCGGCGCTGACGTTCGCGGCCTTTCGTCCCAGGCTCGCAGCCCGACACCGGCGGGTCGTCTGGCTACTGATGCTGAGCCACTATGCCGCGATGCTCGTGCTCCTGGCGATCGTCTGGAACCCGTCTCGTTGGGACAGTACCGACGTCTACCAGCAAAATGCCGTCCTGGCCATCTTCGATACGAGCCGGAGCATGTCTATTGCCGATGACAAAGAACCGTCGCGCCTGGACAAGGCGGTCGAAGGCTTCGCGGAACGGTTTCATCCGTCCGAGACGGCCGGACCGCAGTACAAGGTTTACGGCTTCGACCTCCATGCGTATCATTGCGGCGCGCCGAGTTTGCTGCGCCGGTGGGGTGAGCAGACCGATCTGCACAGCGCCTTCTCGCTGCTGCCGGACCGCGAGCAGGCGGCAGACCAGAGGCGGGAGGCCGGCGTGGTCATCTTCACAGACGGCCAGACGCTCGACAAGGACCCGCGCAGCTATCCGTTCGCGTCCCGGGACGATCTGCCCATCGTCCTCGTGGGCATTGGGTCACGCGAGCCCAGGATGGACATCGCCGTGACGTCGATCTCGGCGCCGGCGCGCGTTTGGGTGGACACAGCATCGGTCGCAACCGTGACGATCAAGGGCACGAATCTCTCCGCCGATCCAGTGACGGTCGAGTTGCTCTGCGACAACCAGATCATAGACACGCGTCGGCTCGACGCCGTCGCGTTTGGCGCCGGCGAGGCGGAACTCGAATTCGCCATCCCACCGCAGTCGTTGGGCACGCACGTGCTGACCGTAGAGGCGAAGCCTCAGGAAGCGGAAGCGAACGTAGCCAATAATACCCGCGGGACGTCCTTTGAGGTGGCTCAGGAACGCCGGCTCAACGTCCTGCTGTACACGCAGTGGGCGAACTTCGACGTCGGCAAGATTCGTCAGGCCCTGGCCTGGGACAAGCGCATCGACTTGGATCTGGCGTTCGACGTGATCAAGGACCCGGCCCTCTCGAAGAGTGCCGTCGAGGTCGGCGGGTACGTGAAGCTGCCGCGCAACAAGGAGGAATTCTTCGAATACGACGTTATCATTCTCGGCCCGTGCGACCTGAGCCAGTTCACACCCGGGCAATTGGATGGACTGTACAGTTTCGTTGCCGACCGCGGCGGCGGCCTGCTGCTCCTGCCCGGTCCGGACGTAGTGTCGCTGGCGGCCTGGAACGACGAGCGCGGCAACGCCCTGCTGCCGGTCGTGCTGAAGGAGCGCGACGCGCGGCTCTGGCCGCCGAGGCCGGATGCGATCGCTGTGACATTCGAGGCCGAAATCGGCCGGGTATTCAATCCCGAGGCGTTCAAGGATCAGGATTATACGCTCTCGGCCTACTACGACATTGCCCTGGTCAAACCCGCCTCGACGACGCTGGCGAAAGCCCAGGAAGCACCGATCGCCTCGGCGCACCGGCTCCGGCGCGGGCGGGTGTGCCTGCTCAACACCTGCAAGCTGTTTACGCTCTACCGGGAGAATCGTCAGGGAGGACTACTGAGCGAGATGATTTCCGGCTTGGTCGGCTACCTGGGACGGACCCCGGCGCGCGGCGCGGGCATCGAGTTGTTCGTCGAACGAGCCGCGGATAATCCCAAGCGCGCCGTCTTCAGCGCCTACGTTCTGGACAAGGAATTCCGGCCCGTCGATCGGGCCAACGTGCTCTTATCGGTCGGCGACCGCGTCATCGCGATGAAACCTCTCGGACAAGGCAGCTACAGCGCCGAAAGCGAGCAGGGCTATTCGCAATCGGTGGTCGCCACGGTCCAAGCTGAAAGCAACGGGGCCTTCCTCGGCGAGAGGACTATCGCCGCGAGCTTGCCCGCTGTCGAGGATGAGATGTCCAACGTCCAATTGGACGAGCCCTTCCTGCGTGAGCTGGCCCGGCAGGCCGGCGCCAGATACGTCCATATCGACGACCTCGACGACCACGTGGCCGAGGTCTTCGTCCCCAGGCAGCAGACCGGCACGACCGAAACGGTCGTCAGCACATGGCCGACGTGGCCCCTGCTGCTGACGCTATGCGCGCTGCTCTCGATCAACTGGTTCCTGCGACGGGCCATCGGCCTCGTCTGAAAGATAGAAAAATGACGACACGAAATATCGCCATATTGCTCTTATTGACAGCCTCCGGCCTTGCGAGGGCGAATGCGGGTGACACCTACGCGCTCGTCATCAACGGGATCAGCAAGGAGCCTGAAGACCGGCTCGGCAAAGACCGCGTTTTGGAGAGCCTGCGGCAGTATCTGCTCACCGACGCCCAAGTCGATCCGGCTCGCCTGACGGTGCTGACCGCAGACGATGCGGCGGCGGACAACATCGCCAAGGCGATGAGCGCCTTGATGTCCACCGTCGGTCCGCAAGACAAATTCGTGTTCTACTACATGGGTCAGGCTAATGCCGTGACCGGCCGGCTTCGTCTGAACCTGCCGGGCCCGGATGTCACCGGCGAAGACGTGGCGGGCGGGCTGAGCCGGATCAGGGCGAAGACCCAGCTCATTGTGCTCGATTGTCCGTGCGCGGCGCTGGCCGCCAAGACGCTGGCGGGATCCGGGCGCATTGTCGTCTGCGCCACGACCGAAGTCCAGGTTCACAGCACCCGCTTTGGTCTGCATTTCGTGCGGGCCCTGACGCAGCCCCAGAGTGATACGGACGCAGACGGGAGGATCTCCGTGCTTGAGGCCTTCACCGCCGCCGCGCGCCAGATCGAACAGTGGTATCGCGATCGCGAGCTCCTCTCCACGGAAACGCCCTGTCTGGACGACAACGGCGATGGTATTCCCAGCGAACGGCCCTGGCGTCACAGTGTCGAATCCGTCGATGGATCAGCGGCATCGAAGTACTTCCTGACTGCGAATTGAAGAGCGACAAAATGAACGGCAAACCAGACTACATGAAACGGCGAGAGTTCCTGAGACTGCTGGGCCAAACGGTGCTGGCCGGGACAATGGCGTCGAGCCTGAGCCGGGCCCAAGAGAATGCGAGCTACCCGCAACCCGACGACCTCGACCGATACGACTTCATTCTCCCGCGCGTCCAATTTACGGAGGTGGCCTATCGGGGAACAGGCAAAGGGCCGGACCTCTGGAATGTGCGTCCCGGCGGCGACGCCAATCTTCTTCGCGAGTTGTCCACTGTCATCCGGTGCCGGGTCAAGCCGATCCGGGGGGCCGTGAATTGGGACCCGACCTACGCCGCGAACGGACAATTCAACGCTATCGTGACATTCGACGAACTCAACCGGCTGCGCGAATATCCGTTCCTCTTCATGACCGGCGAGAACGGCTTCATACTGACCGACACCCAGAAACGGAACTTGCAGGACTACATCGCGGCCGGCGGCTTCCTTCTCATGGAC
This sequence comes from uncultured Pirellulales bacterium, assembly GCA_964399325.1. GTDB lineage: Bacteria > Planctomycetota > Phycisphaerae > Sedimentisphaerales > Anaerobacaceae > JAFGLV01. The sequence continues at coordinate 11,143 of CAYNQP010000001.1, read as the reverse complement.
GACTGCGTCATTCTCGACGGCGGAGATTTCTTCTACCGTTGTGCTTACGAGGTATTGGAGGAAGTCTTCGGGCGCGGTTCCGTCCGCGTGATCCCAACCACACACGAAGTCTTTCACAACGTCTATGATTTCGGCGATACTGGACTTCCATATCTGCACTATAGCGGCGGCCGTTATCCAAAAGGCTGGAACCGGCCACACGGCCAGAACCACGGCGCCCGCGGCGTCTTCATGGGCGACCGCCTGGCAGTCTTTCTCAGCTCCAACGACCTTCACTGCGGCTGGTGCGACAGCCAGGGCCTTGAATGGAGTATCGAGGGCTATCGCCAAACCATCCAGATGGGGATCAACATCATTCTCTATGCCCTAACGCACTGAAACTCGCCCGGCGCCAAGGCTCCCAAGGCCTCTTGGGCGCCACAGAGTGCGCCCGTCGAGACGGAGATCGCTGAGAAGTCTGCCCAGACCCAAACCGGCGAACCAGCCGACAAAGGCCGGACTCGCTGAGGACGACATGGGCCTCTGGCCGCGACGCGGGTCACGCAGATACGCTATTTCAACTCGCCGGCGGTCCAGCGGATGGCGCGGACGACGAGCGCGCGGTAGTTCACGTTGGCGTAGGCCTTGGAGTCGTGGCCGCCCTGGAGGAAGCAGACGCGAGCCGGGCCGTAGGGGCGCGTCCAGCCGATCGTCTTGTCACTGGTCGGATGGTCCACTGTCAGCAGGACGTGATTGTCCGGGGCGAACCAGCAGCTCTTGTAGGTCTCGTCGTGAATCTCGAAATCCTTCATGCCGCGCGTGATCGGGTGTGTGCTATCAGCGATGTGGACGGTCAGATCGACGTCGTGCAGGTACGTGCCGGTCGGGTAGGCCACCCCGTCGATCTCCTGGTCCGTCTGAGGGTACTTGGCCCCGATGATCCTGCGGTACTCGTCCCAATCGCCAAAGGCCGCTTCGCAGTGGTGCAGCGCCACCAAACCCACACCTTTGTCCTTCAACAATGCCCTGAAGTTCTCCTGTCGCTTCGGGGAGATTTCCCGGGTCATGTTGTAAAGGACGATGACATCATAGTCCCAGCCGGCGATATCCTCGAACAGCTCGCTGTGATCTTTCTGCTCGGCCTCGATGTACTCGATGTCGTCGTAGCCTTGAAACAGCGTGAAGAACGGGTCATGCTCGAAGTCGTGACCTCCCGTGACAACGACGACTCTGATCTTCTCCGGCAGTGCGGCCCTGCCCTTGAGGACGCCGGCCCGGCAAGAACAGAGGAGACTCACAGCCGCCAGAAGTAGTCCCCAGAGTATCGCCTTCTTCGTTGCATTCATATCGACCTCTCGGTTTGCAGGTTCGGTGTCTTAGCTGGCCGTGCCCTAAGCTCAGGGCAGTGGCTTGACCCTGACATTCTTGAAGTGGACCAGGCTCTTCGGGTCGTGGCCCTGCAGGGCGAACGTGCCGCTGGAAAGCCGGGGTTGCTGCCTGTCGAGATCGTCCGGCTCGGTGTAATCGACCACGTTGTGGACCGTCGGCTTGGGGCCGTCGATGCCCGTGATGATATTGACGACAACGTGCTTGCCTCGGACGATGATCTGCTGGGTGTACCACTCGTTGTCTTGGGCTGGGTTGTCCTTGGCGTCGATGTTGACGATGTTGTACAGGCCGCCGGTCTTCTTCGGGTCCGCCTGGTAGCTCTGATTGACCTGGCATTCATACCCTTGGCTCGGCCAGCCCGTTTCCTGGTAAGCGGTGTGGAAGTAGATGCCCGAATTGGAGCCGGGCGTGGTCATGACATCGGCCCGGAACTCGAAGTCGGCGAAGTCGGCGTTCTCGACCGGGCCGACATAGAAGAGATGGCTCCGCTCGCCGTGCGCGACGATGGCACCGTCCTTGACCGTGAAAGTGCCCTTGTTCTCGCTGGCCTTCCAGCCATCCAAGTCCTTACCGTTGAAAAGGTCGTGCCATCCCGCGGCTTTACCGACCATCTTATCTGCAGATTGACAGCCGGCCGCGAGAACACCCACACACACCGTTAGCAGAACCAGATTCCTTGCCATGTGACTTCTCTCCTTACACGTGCCTGTTCGTGAACGACTCTCAACTCAACAACTGTGGCGATCCTACAATCGCCAGGGGCTTCGCATGGCCCGGACGAGCCGGCAGTTGGCGGCGTCGTTGCCGACGAAGCGTTCTTCGCCCGGGTCCCAGCGGAGCTTGCGTTCGAGACGTATCGCAATGTCGCTGATGTGACACAGTGTATCGGCCTGGACAGCGACGTCAATCGGGCAGATGGTCTCGCGGCGGCTCTTGGCACAATTCAGCAGGTTCCTGGCGTGGTTGTTGCTCTCGTAGAGACGAGTATCGTTGGGTCCCAGGTCCGTGCTCAGCAACTCCTTCGGGTGTGCGTTCAGCCCGGAGCGGTCCACGTGGACCCAGCCGGCGTCGCCTTCGAAGGCCGTGCCGTGGTCGGACGTGCGCCCGTAGCGGCTGCGCCACGCATCCGGGACAGGATTGCCAGTGAAATTCATTCTGACGCCGCTGTCGTACTTGCAGACGATATTCCAGTTCATCGCCGTGTCACAGACGCCGGCAGGATCGGGCCAGGCGCCTTTGCCCTCGACCTCGACGGGACAGGCGAGCTTATCGGCGCCGCCCCACATCGCGATATCCAGTGGATGGACGCCCCAGCCGGCAATCCATCCGAGCGCGTAATCGGAGATGAACCACCACCACTGGTTGGTGTAACGATTCGGCGTGCAGGGATGGTACGGAGCGGGGCCCAGCCACATATCGTAGTCGATCCAATCCGGCGGCGCAACCGGCTGCCGGGGGCCGCCGGAACTGCTGCCGAGGCACCAGACGTTGATTGTGTGGAGCTTGCCGATCCGACCGTTGCGAACCAGTTCGCAAGCAAAGCGGAAGTTGCGTTCCGACCGCTGCTGCGTACCGAACTGAAAGATCGTGCCATACCGGCGGCAGGCCTCGCGCAGGACCTGGTCCTCGGCGAGACTCAGGCCCATCGGCTTCTCCAGGTAGATGTCCTTGCCTGCCCGCGCGGCCTCGAGCGCGACCAGAACGTGCCAATGATCGCAGGTCGCGATGTGGACCACGTCAATATCGTCACGAGCGATGAGCTCGCGAAAATCCGCGCAGGTGGCGCAGTCGGTGTTCTGGTAGTGCTCGTTGACCACGGCCCGGCCCGCTTCGAGCACGGGCTTGTTGACGTCGCAGACCGCGACGACTCGGCAATCGTTCTGCGCCAGGAAGTTGCGCATCACGTAGATGCCCTGCGGACCGACGCCGATGGTGCCGACGGTAATGCGCTCGCTCGCCGCGACCGTGCCCGCCTTGCCCAGCGCCGAGGGGCGAACGACATGGGGGAACCCCACTGCCCCGATGGCAAGGCCCGCTGTGCTTCTGACAAACCCACGACGTGTGACATTCCTGTGTCCGGCCATGACAGTCTTCCTCACAGACTCAAGAATTCAACTACCAAGAGAGGACTTCTGACTCCCGAAGTCTAAACCGCCATCCGCCCCTCGTCAAATCAAAACAAGCCGCCCTTGGCCGGCCCAATTCCACACGTTTCTTGTCATGCCCATTGCCTTGCTCGACGTGCCATGCTATCCTCGCTCCCGTTGGCGAAGCCCGCGAGTCTCCAGACCGCCATGACCCGGGCATGATCGTAGTGCTGCTCTTTCCACGGGCGTCTCATACGCCACCAGAACGGTGTTCAGGGCATCACAGCGATCTATATGAACCGTGTTCGAGGAATCGCACATGAATAAGGTCTCCATAGCGAGAATAGTCCAGGACGAGCACGACATTCAAATCAACCCGACAGATTTAGACCACATTACTTACCCGGAATTTGTGAAGTACTTCGCTGACATTGAGGCGATAACCCGCCACCACCTTATTATTGGAGCAAACTTCACTTACGGCTGGATGCCCACAATGCTTAGGTTCAAGGCCAACGCTCTCGATGGCTCTGTGGCCATCCTCAACAAGGCAAAACGCAAAGAGTTGATCACGGAATCCGAAGTGAAGACTCTCAGCAAGCTTATCAACAATTCGGTTGTCGGAACATCTAAGCTCCTCCATTTCATCGCTCCCAGTGTCTACGCCATCTGGGATAGCAGAGTCTACTGGTACATTAACGGTCGGGAGTCCTGGCACCACATGAACAAGCCCCAAAACTACTTCGCCTACCTCAGCAACTGCGAGGAACTTGTTCGGTACCCCAACTTCGCGCTCGTTTACAGTTCAATGACCAGGAAGCTCGGGTATAGCGTGAGCCCCCTCAGAATCGTGGAACTCATAATGTACATGAAAGGCGGGAAATAAGAGCGTCCAGCCACCACCTCCGCGTAGGCGAAACCAGCGGCGGGTTCCTTGCCGGTGGTGTGTGACGGTAAGTCCGTGTCGACAAGTGAGGACAGTATGAGCAAAGCCAGGAAGAACACCGAAAGGGAACGTCGTATCACGGAGGAAATCATCGTCGATGCGTATGGCCCGGAAGAACAGGCAATGGGCTGGTATTACTCCCTTGAAGAGAAGCTACAGTTTCCGTTTACCGCCACGTGCATCGCCGAGAGGGCTGTTTCACCTTTGCACGAAGGCGATGAAGTCGAAATTCTGGGCATGGCTCCTGAGGACGAGTGTCAACACGACATGTTCGTCATGATGCGCTGGGAAAGGCGAGGTCTTGCGGTTCCTCTGTCGCAGGTGAGACCCATCGGTGAGACGGATGAGGATACCAGAGAAGCCATCGCAGACTGGCACTACTGGGCTGACCAGGGATATATGCTGTAGTCAGAGGTTCATACGCATCTCCGACCAGCGCGGAGGCCTTGACAAACCGTGCCACATATTGTACACTTATGTACAGAATGTACAGTTGTAATTAGGAGGTCTGCAAGTGAAGACGATAACGTTCACGGAGTTCCGAAAACACGCTTCGGGGTTGCTCTCTGATGTTGAGAAAGGGGAAAGCTTCCTGGTACTGCGCCATGGCAAGCCCATTGCGGAGGTCTGTCCCCCTTCGGCGGAGCGTGGGAGCAAACCCTCGTGGAAGCGGCCAGCGCTACGGCTGACCGCCAAAGGGGCAAGCTTGTCGGCGGCGGTTATCGAGGAGCGACGGCGTGAAGACGTTTCTTGACTCCTCCGCTTTCGCAAAGCGGTACGTGGAAGAGCCAGGCAGCCAGGCAGCGGAGGCGCTCTGTGCGGCGGCCACGGAGGTTGCCCTGAGTGTCGTCTGTATCCCGGAGATCATCTCCGCTCTCAATCGACGCGTGCGCGAACGGAATCTGTCGGCCCAGCAGTACGAAGCGGCTAAGGAAAACATATCCGATGACATCCGCGATGCCATGATCGTCAATCTCACGCCGGATGTCATCTCAACGTGCACGTGTATTCTTGAGGCGAGCCCGGTGCGCGCGATGGACGCGCTGCACATTGCGTGCGCGGTCCGATGGAGAGCCGAATTGTTTGTGTCAGCGGACAAGAAACAGGTCTCTGCTGCAAAGAAGGTGGGTTTGCGGACGAGACTTGTTTAGGGCGGCCGCACTAATGAAGGGCGAGCCTACAATTGGCTACGGCGGAGCATCAGGACGCCGAGCAGGAACAGGACCAGGCCGATGAGGAGGAGAACGCCGCAGGGAAACAGCATCTCGCCGATGCTGAAGTCGCGCCAGATGGCCCCTTCCATCGCCAGGATGCCCCACTTGACGGGGCTGAAGTGGCTAAATCTTTGCATCCAGGAGGGCATGAAGACCAACGGCATCATGCCGCCGCCGAACATCGCCATAATCATGAGCATGGCCCAGCCAGCCCCGCCGACGCTCTGCTCGGTCTTGCCCAAGGTCGAGACGAACATCATCAGCCCGACGAAACACAACACCGCACATGTCGCCGCGACAACTAATAGGACAGGGCTGCCGATGGGGACTTTGAAAATGAGCCGGCCACCCAACGTCAGCATGCCGGCCACGAACGCGCAAGTGAGAAAGCACGCCAGGCCTTTACCCGCGAGGATGTGGGCCTGCGAGATCGGGCCGATGCGCAGGCGCTGGAAGGTGCCCGTTGTGCGCTCTCTGACAATCGAGACCGCGAACGTCGCGGCACAACTGAGGATCGCCCAGATGATGGCCTGGGGGAAGGTGATCTGAAACCCGGTCTTGGGCATGTCCGATTCCCGTTGCACGTCCAGCCGCGCCACGCTGAGCATCCCGTCGCCCAGGCCGCTCTCGTAGTCCTGCTCGTTGACGTCGTCCAGGAAGTTGCTCATGGCGTCGAAGAAGCGCAGGTAGACTTGCGCGTCGCCGGCATCAAGATCATTGTCCGACGCGATCTCGCTGCGCCACGTGCCCATCTGCTGCTGCATCCAAGGCCGGTCCTGGAACCGTGCGGCCATGACCTCGAACTGGGCCTTGGCCAGCAGGCCCTCCAAGTAGGCCCCTTCCATCTTTCGTCCCGGGTCAGAGGCGATCTGGAGCTTGGGATCGTCGGCGTCGAAGATGGCGCCGAACCCGTCGCCGAAACCCTGGCCGATCACGACCGCGGCCGCCACGTTGCCCTTGCGCACACGCCCCAGCGCATCATCTCGATCCAGGCGCAGGACGCTGAGGGCCTCTTCCGACTCGAGGTGCGCGACGTACTTCTCCGACATTTCGCTCTTGTCTTCATCCACGACCGCCAGCTTCATCCCCGAGGGGCCATCGCCGGCCCCGGAATAAATGGCGCCGAACAACAAGGCGAACAGCGCCGGAAAGACGAAGACCCAAAACACGTTGCCTTTGTCGGCTATCAACACGCGGAGGTCTTTGAGCGCCAATGTCAGTAGGGTCGCCATCAGTCTCTCAGCCTCCTTCCGGTCAGGTTCAGGAAGACGTCTTCGAGGTTGGTGGTCTCGACCTTCAACGTCTTGAAGCGGACGCCGCACTGGTTCAGGGCCGCGAGGCTTTGCATGGGCTCGGCCGTCTCGAAGCGAACCGTGTCGCCATGCCATTCGAGATCTTTGGCCCCGAGGCGCTGGGCCAACTCCTCGGGCTTCTCGGCCGGCCGTTCCAGCTCAGCCTCGATGTGCGACGGGCCGCCGTGCTTGGCGATGAGGCTCTCGACCGCGTCGAGGTCGAGCATCTTGCCGTGGTCGATGATCGCAACGCGATCGCACAGACGCTGCGCCTCCTCCATGTAGTGCGTGGTGTAGATGATGGTCCGGCCCTCGGACCTCAGCCGCTCGATGGTGTCGAAGATCAGATTGCGCGACTGCGGATCGACGCCGACCGTCGGCTCGTCCAGCAGGAGGATCATCGGCTCGTGGAGCAGGGAGCAGACCAGGTTGAGGCGCCGCTTCATACCGCCGCTGAAGGTGGCGACCTTGTCCTTGGCGCGCTGGGTCAAGCCCGCGATCTCCAGACACGTCGCGACCTGCTTCTTGAGCTTCGAGCCGGCCAGCCCGTTGATCCGCCCGAAGAATTCGAGATTGCCCCGGGCCGTGAGCTCTTCGTACAGTGCCAAGCTCTGAGGCGCCACGCCGAGCGAGGCGCGCACCTCCGGGCGCATCGGGTCGGCCTTGCCATTGAGCGAGACCGTCCCGCCGTCCGGCCGCAGTAGGCCGCAGAGGATATTGATCGTGGTGGTCTTGCCCGCCCCATTAGGCCCGAGCAGTCCGAACGTCTCCCCGCGCCGCACCTCGAAGCTGACATCATCCACCGCGACGATGTCACCAAACCGCTTGCACACCCCTTCAACCGCAATCATAGCGATCCCATTCGCTGTGTCTTCATTCACATAGCAACGCAACTCGCGCCCATTATGCCTTCTTCGCTGCTCGAATGCACCTTTTTTCGTCCTCTGAGGGTTCAAGGGGGGCGATTCACGTTTGTAGGTAGGTTCCGCCACCCGGCGACTGTGGTTGTCGTTCCGACTGGAGGGCTGCCGGAGGCAGGCCGGAACGGAGGAATCTGGCCGGCGACAAGGTGGGTACCTCATTCGCAGCCAGATGTCTCGACTCCGCGTTGCTTCGCTCGACATGACCAGGGTACCCGATTATCCGCTTTATCTACAAACGTGAAGCGCACCCGATTCCGGGGGGTCGCAATCTTGCCCATTAGGGGCCTTCTCTGTCGGATATCGCGAATGGTACGTTGAAAATAAGCAGCCCTGTGGTATAATTGATTGGTGGCCGGAACAACCGTCTGTCCTGGAGACGAATATGTTTGACCGCATTCTCAAGAGAATGCGAGAGCTTGTCCGCACTCGCCAATACGTGATGACAGTCCACGCGGAAGATGAGATGAGTGCTGATGGGTTGGGCGTCTATGATGTGGAAAGCGTTGTTCTTACCGGTCGAATCACAGAGCGGCAAAAGGATCGGGCTTCAAAGGAATGGAAGTATCTGGTCGGCGGGCAATCCCTTGCCGGTGATAGCATGACAGTGGTTGCCAAATTCGGCTCGACAGACAAACTGGTGTTCATCACGGTATTCAGAGAGTAGAGCAGGCCTATGATATGCGATATTTGTGGTAGGACCGGTGCACAGGTGCGGCGGGTCTCGCGGAGTTACGGCAAAGGGGCCAGTCTGTTCGTCATTGAGAATGTGCCTGTCGTCAGTTGTCCGCACTGTGGGGACAGCTACCTCACGGCAGAGACCCTACAAGAGATCGAGCGGATCAAACTGCATCGCAAGTCGTTCGCACAGGAACGATGCATTGCCGTAGCCACCTTTTCCTGAGACGGCCATGTCGGTCTTGCGCCTTCACAGCGCAACATGCCTGAGGTAGCCAGGTGGGAGGCTTGGCGATATTGCGCATATGCGATAAGGTATGAACGAAATGCCCAATATCATACACATACGCGAGTATTGTGAGAAAGTGAAAGAGCGATTGGGGTGGTCGACGATTGGCTTTGTCAGGATCAAAGCTGAGGCAGTGGAGGACAGCCTTCTCGGCTCAGGAACATTGGTTAGCTACAAGGGGAAACACGCGATCCTGACAGCGGCGCACGTGGTTAAACACATAAAGGAGACACGTGAGATTGGGCTATGTCTACAGACGAACGCACACCGCCTAGTGATTGCGACCAGCCTTCTCAAGGAGACCTACATCGGTTGGTCTGGTACCACCGCGCAATCTGGGCCGGATCTTGCATTGATTGAACTGCCCTCTACCTGTATCGGGACGCTCAAAGCCCGGAAATCATTTTGTGAGCTTTCGCACATGGTCGACGGCAACGCGGTGAGGCCCATTGGGTACGATGCTGGCATATTCCTTTCTGCACTCGTTGGTGAATGGACACAAGAGGGACCATCCGAAGTTGGATTCGACGCGACCAAGGGCTTCGGCATGTTGTGCGGAGCTGTGGGGCGCATAGAGAAATACTGGAAGCAGGGCGACTTCGATTTTTGTAGTATCTCAGTGCAATGCCACAGAGATAATCCAACGAATTACCAAGGGGCGAGCGGCGGTGGTTTGTGGAAGGTAATCGCGACGAGTGAAGATCTGCAAGCCGCCGAAGTGGCAGAGACAATTCTATGTGGTGTCCTGTACTGGCAAACGAGGCTCACTGATAAGAGCCGGCTGATCTATTGCCACGCTCATGAGAGCATCTATGTGAATGCGCTCAACGCTTTGTCCTGAGCCTTCCGCCGGTGGTCACCTCAGCCGGACGATGTCATCTCCTGCCACGCGTATGCCGCACCACGCTGCTCGGTTCAAAAGCTGTAGCGAATGGCGGTGTAGATGTTGGTGTTGTTGTGGAACTGGTTGAAGAAGGTGTAGGGCTGGTCGCCGGCGAAGATGTTGGCGCCAACCTCGATGGCGAGATTGTCACTGGCTTTGTAGTTGGCGATCGGCCGCAGGTAGACGTCCTGATCGGAGGGCGAGTAGTACGTGAACAGCGAGAGCCTCAGGTTCTGGTTCATCAGCAGCTTCGTCAGGCGCAGCGTGGTCAGGTGGCGGAACTCGTCGCGGGCCGGACCGCCCGGCAGGGTGCGCCGGTAGCTGCCGTAATCCAGCATCTGCTCGACGTAATACTGCACGCCCGCCGTGAGGTCACGACCGACCTCTTGAGTGTAACCGACGAGGTAGCGCATCTCCGAATTGTTGATGAGGAAGTTGGTGCCCTGGCGGTCATCGGCTGAGTCGTAGTAACCGATCTCGACATTGCCGATGCCCTTGCCCACCGTGCCGCGCGCACTGGCCCCGTAGACATTCAGCTCGGGGAAGATGGCATAGCTCATCGTCGGATCGAACCCGCCGGGACTCTTCCAATAGCCCCAGTACGTGTACAGGGCCAGCTCGTAGTTGCTGATGTTTCTGTAGAGGCGCAGCGCCAGCTCGTCTTCGTCGAAGAAGTCGTTGCGTTTCTGCGTGCCGAGTTGACGGTCCATGCCGGCCCGGCGCAGCAGCGCAGGGTTCCAGTAAGACAGACGCTCGCCGCTGATGATACGGTCGGAGTCGAATTCCGGCGTGTAAGCAATGTCGAGATTGGCCCAGTCGTGAAACAGACTGACCTTGACGGCGTCAGACGGGGCCTTGAGATACTCCGTGTCGCGACCGATGAAGAACGACTGCCAGTCCTTGGGGAACAGGTCATTGATGAAGATCAGGTCGCCCGTGCCCCAGGTCAGCGCCTGGCGTCCGAACTTAATGTCCATGTGGTCCGAAGGCCGCATGAAGACGTTGGCCTCGCGCAGGTCGAAGACGCCCTTTTCCTCGACGCCGTCGCCATAGACATCGCCCTTGACCTTCACGTCGCCCCAGTCGCGCATGGTGAACAGGTCGAACTGGTAGCGGGCCTCCATGATCGACATGTCCTTCTCGTAGGGATCGTTCTGGAGGCGGTAGCCGGCGCGCGCTTCATAGAAACCGTGATACTCGATCTCGTGCTCATCGAGCCACGCCTTGATCGGGTTCTGCTTGTCCTGCTCGTCCTGGGCTGTAACAGCAGAGGACAGGGCCGCAGCCAACAGAACCACCGCGGCCGTGACGCGCCGTGACAACATCATCGCACAGCCTCCCGTGGGGGACGCTGGAGATACCGTTCTTCGAAGATGTCCCCGATCCCGAGGTTGTACTTGACTTCGTTGAACGCCATTTCGGTCTTGCCGCCCGTCTTGAGATCCGTGACGACCGATTTGGTGACG